>JACAFD010000251.1 GCA_013388555.1 Nitrospirota bacterium
CCGGCTTCGTCCGCACCAAGCCCGGCTTCGGGATGTGTGCGTAGGTCCAGCGCCAGCGCATCGGCCGATATTGCGTGCCAGGGCCTCACAGAAACCGCATCCTGTCGTGGTTCCATTTCCCCTCAATCCTTCATCGAAACAACAGCCACAAACCCAGCACATAGCTGACGACCATCAGCAGGCCATCCGGCTCCATCAACATAAACCGTTTCTCGGCTCGATAGATAATCCCCATCAGTCCGATGTTCATCATCAGGATGGACCAAAGCGCAGTGAGGGCGTGGGCGGAACTCACGCTGTCCAGCAAGCCGCCGTCGCGATAGGCCAGATCGGCGAACAAGAACGCCGCCATGTTGAAGGCATTGCTTCCGAAGAGATTCCCCACGGCAAGATCGAACGCGCCCAATCGAACCGCGGCGATCGCAACCACCAGTTCCGGCAAGGAAGTCGTGATGGCGACCAACGACGTGCCGATAAACGTGGCGCTGGTGCCGGTCTCTTCGGCGATGCGCTCAGCGGACCAGGCTAGAGGGGGAGCGGTCACGGGAAAGGCAGGCGCGACGCGAGTGATGTGCGAACCCGGTCCCAGCCCGTCGCGCTTTTCCTGCCGTTATCGCCTGTATCAGCCATCGGCTATTGCAGCAGAAGCACTCATGAATCATGCGTGTTAGGGTTTGTGCTCCTGTTTGTGTTCCCGCTTCTTCTCACGCTTCGTGTCTTTCCCCGGTTTCTCTTCCTCCACGTCGATCACGTCTCCCGACTCCGCATCGATGTGGACCTCCATCAGCTTGTTCTCCGCCGTGACGACTTCGACTTCCCAAATGAGTTTATCGTGTTTCATCTCCAGTTCAGCCTCGACGACTTTTCCCGGCACTTTCTCTGAAGCCGTTTTGATCGCCTGATCGATGGTCACCTTGGCCGCCGCGGCCATTTCCACCGCCTCTTTCACCTCATCCTTCTTCCCCTTGCCTTTGTCATCACTCCACGCGGGACCGTTCAACGCCAACATAGCGCCGATCGCTACGACCATCATTCCTACTAGCTGCTTCATACGAACCTCCTTGATTAGTGTGTTTGTGTGCAACGCGAGCTCGTGATAACCACGAGCTCGCATGCGTCATAATACATCGATTGTGCAAGACATAGGCCCCTTGAAATCCTTCTATGAGCCTGGCCAAGGACCCCTTTCTGACCCGTTGCGCAACAGAACAGTCAACGTCTGTGGGGAGTTTCGCGCCAAATGGCGGCATGCTTTTCACTGCGGTTTGGGCAACTCACCTCCTCTCAACATCTTTGTCACGGCGAACAAGGTTTTTCCTGCCCCAATCGATAGGCATTGTGGAGATACTGGGTGACCATGCGCTGCGTATTGAAAAACGCTCCGTTCAATGCAATCGCGTGCCGCATGATTTCGATAAAGCGATCGCGGTCCTTATAAAAACAGGGCAAGACCTTCTCTTCGAGTTTTCTATAGAGTTCTGCTTCATGACAGCCATCCATCCCAGGCTGAGGCTCCAGGCAGACCTCCACCCGATCGCCGATCGACCAGCCGGTCACACCTTCGAGGTGGCCCTCGATCCACCAGCCGTCGAGCACACTCAGGCTGGGTACCCCGTTCATCGCCGCCTTCATCCCACTCGTCCCTGATGCCTCCATCGGCGGCAGCGGCGTATTGAGCCACACATCGACGCCGGCGCAGAGCACCTTGGCTACCTCCATGTCATAATTGGGTAGATACGACACCTGAATCACCCCTTGCAGCGCATCCCGCATTTCATGGATGCGCGCGATCAGATCCTTGCCATCACGGTCGCGCGGATGGGCCTTGCCGGCAAAGACGATCTGGATCGGCCCGGCCGCTCGGACGATTTCCTTGAGCCGGTCGAGATCCTGAAAGATGAGGCCGGCACGTTTGTAGGCCGCAAATCGACGGGCGAATCCGATCGTCAGCACGTCGCGATCGAATCCCGCGTTCGTTTCCCGGTTCACATGCTCAACTAACGTGCGTTTGGCTTCCACATGGGCCGTCCAAATGTCCGAAGCAGGAATGCCCACCGCATAGCGCAGCGAGAGCTGATCGCGCCGCCAGTCCGGCAGATGGGCATCGAACAGCTTCTGAAACGATGGAGCAGTCCATGTCACCGTATGGACTCCGTTGGTAATGGAATGGATCGGGTAGCCTGGGAACATACTGTGCGAGACTTCTCCATGCTTCATCGCAACCCCATTGACATAGCGAGAGCCATGCAGGGCCAGTTGCGTCAGATTCAATGTCTGCCCATTGTTGCAGGCCTTCAGCAGCCCGCACCGGCGGTCCCCCAGTACGCGTCGAACGAGTTCCTCTGGAAATTGATCGTGCCCTGCCGGCACGGGTGTATGGGTCGTAAAGACACACTGTTCACGAACATTTTCGATAAGATCGGCTGATACGGATTCTGCCTGGCCCTGCAAGGCCAGTTTCTCTTCCATCAGCGCAAGGACAAGCAGCGCGGCATGGCCCTCATTCATATGGAACCGGAGAATGTCCTCATATCCGAGCGCCCGTAACAGGCGAAGTCCGCCGATCCCCAGCACCACCTCCTGACACAATCGATAATAATCGTCCCCCCCATAGAGCACATCGGTAAGGGTCCGGTCCGAGGACTGGTTCTCATTCACATCTGTATCGAGCAGATACACAGGAACGACAGACCCGGACTCACCTGTTACACGATACCTCCAGGCCCTGACATGGACTGTGCGATCTTCGATAGCAACCGTGGTCCGCGCATCGATCAGTTCCGCGAAATCATTGATCGGCCAGACCACTGGCTCTTCGCTTTGCCGGCCCTGCGCATTCACACGCTGGAAAAAGTACCCCCGCCGGTGCAGCAGGGATACAGCCACCATCGGCACGTCGAGGTCAGCGGCAGAGCGAATCGTGTCGCCGGCGAGCAC
>JACAFD010000026.1 GCA_013388555.1 Nitrospirota bacterium
GCCGATGCCTTCGACGCCATAGAAATCCCCCGTGTCCATTGCCCCGACATACGCCGAAACATCGCCATCAGAATTCTTCGGGTGGCATCAGGAACCCAGTTCGATCCTTATCTCATCAGCGTTTTGACCCAGGTCATGACGGATTTTCCCCTTTGCGGAAATCGTCTCGCCACGGCGACCACTCATTCCGGGATGGACTTACTTCCTTTGGTGGAGCATGAATGATTTCTCCCATCCGGCTGTTGAACGACCCCAGATCCGCTCACCGCGGTCGCCTCCGATCTATGCCAAGTACGAATCGTCTTGGAAAGTCATGACCATGCCACAGATTTATTCACGAGGTACCATTTATGCGTTTCACCAATGAACATTTATCCCTTCCTTCCTTGTGTGTCACCTTCCTCGCACTGCTGTCGGGCAATGGATCGTTTGCCATCCCTTCCCCTGTGCTCGCTCAAGACATCGAGGAAGCGGGCGACCCTTCCGAGATCGTCATCGGAGAACGGTTGTTCCTTGAAACACGCTTCGCGCAGTTTTTTAAACAGTTCGTGGATCGCGGGGGCATGACGAATCAACCCTTTCCCACCGGTGATCCAGTGATGAACACAACCGTCACGGTTGGAGAACCTTTCCCTGGCCCCTTTGCCGGCTATTAGATGAACTGTCGGGCTTGCCATCTCGTGGACGAGCCGCTCGACACGTCGAGCGGCGGCATGCGCACCTATACCGACTTCGCCAGACGGAGCCCGGTTCCGGTCAGGGAAGACGGTGCAACCGTAGCGCCTCGAAACTCTCCTCCGCTCGTCAACGCCACATTGCCCAGGGCAGGAGGGCTCCTGTTGCATTTCGACGCCGAATTCCCCACAACCGCGGACTTGATTAAACCGACCTTTGCCGGGCGTAATTTCTGCTGGCTGCCTGGAGAAAGCGCGCAAGCCATCTCGCATCTGGCCAAGATCATCCGTGAGGACGACGGATCCGGCCCCCTGGCTTCTGATTTCGGGAAACTTCCCTACTATGTCGTGCTGACGGGCACGGATCCTTCGATTCCTGGGGAATTCCGCATTCCAGAGCCATTCAGGGTTTCGGTGGCCACCGCGACCGATGCGGAGATTTTTAACGCCGTCGCCAACCTGGTCTCAGCCTGCACCGAAGGCTTGGTGTTCTCGCAGGACGAGACGGGGCCTTCAATCTGTCCCCCTACGATGTGTTCCTGGGGAAAAACGGCCTGCCGAGGACTCCTGCCAGGCAGGAGAGCGGGCTTGCCTATAGCAGGCGATTACTCACGCTGATTGAGCGCCTTGAGCATGACGGTCGCCTGAGTTGGGTGACCCATCGTCCCCACAAAAAGCACCATCGGCACCACCATCGCGACCTGAAATTCATCACCCGTAATCCCAACACGGACGACGGCAAGTTTCAATTCCACGATCAGCCGTTCAAGTTCGGATCCGAGGAACTACAAGGACTGAAAATATTCTTTGGGGAAGCGAACCGAGGAACTTCGACCCCCGGTGATATGAAACGCGGCAAGGTGGGAAATTGCATCGCCTGCCATGAAGCGCCGACGTTCACGGATTTCAGATTTCACAACACGGGAACCGCTCAGACTGAGTACGACCAGATCCACGGACCGGGTTCCTTCGCGCATCTGACTATTCCAGATCTGCGTGAGAGGAGCGCCAACCATGATCAATATCTGCCGGCGACCGACCAGCATCCGCATGCTCAAGAGCCCTTCCGTAAAGTTCCCACCTCAGTAAATGCCGCGTTCACAGATCTGGGACTGTGGAACATCTTCGCCAATTCCGATTTTCCAGGGTCACAGCAACGCATACGCCGAATCCTGTGCGCCGACCACCTGAGTGCGACTATACCTGGGCTCGGTCTCGCCACACCTGCATCACCTGAATCCGAGGAGGCGTTCACCCGTCTGATCGATAGCCCGGCTTTTGCGGCACGCTGCAGCGCCCAAGCCCTTCTGCCGACGAGCATCGCGTTGTTCAAGACGCCAGGATTGCGGGACCTTAGCCACTCGGCTCCCTACATGCATACCGGGCAGTTCGATACACTGGAGCAGATCGTCAACTTTTATCGAGCCTCTTCGGGTCTCCAGCGTACGAACCGACTACGCAATGGAGATCGCGAACTCGCCGGCATCCGCTTGACCGATCAGGATGTCGGCCCTCTCACGGCATTTCTCAGAGCGCTGAACGAGGACTATGAATAGGATTGTCTTGTGCAATTGACGCTGATGCGTTCGTAGCCGGTACCCGATACACCGGCAACGGAGTGAGAGGGGTGGTGCCCTCCCGCTCCGCGGGCGGGGGCCTCCTCTTCCTCCCGAGGCTCCCCGCCCCTCTTCTTGTATTGCGCTGCCCGTCTTGATTCAATCATCGATCAGGACAGGCTAGGCCAAAGGACCATAAAGTCCACAGCCCATGGTTGCTTCGCAGCCATAGGATTTTGTTTTGATCGTTCGGAGAAGCATTCGAGGGGTGAGAGGGAAGCCATATCAGAAAGCTGGCGCGCAAAGAGGGGTATCCATTGCGGGATCATCCGGCACAGTCTCCTCACTCACCAGTGCCGTAGCAGACTCCTGAAGTTCCCCGTCATGGAGCGAAGTGACCGGTATGGAGGAAAGACCTATGCGGTGGACTAAGACGTTCAGGGCGACCGTACGCACGTGGGGGACGCGAGGGCGGGCCATCTCTGCCAGTACTCGAAAGGCCAAGTTGTTATGCAAACGACTCATGGGTACCACTGGAACGCCAACGTTGCGGCGTTAATATGATCGTGTCAACCTATTACCCCTTTCTTCGCCTTCATTGGCTTCTCCTCTGACGGCGCAACTCTGTCCACTTAGCCAAGATCCGTAGGTTAGCCGTCCTTCTTAATCTGCTCCGCGAGATAATTCTCAAGACTGACCTGCTTAATCGTTTCCATCTGCGTCTCGATCCAATCGATATGCGAATCGACGTCCTTCGCCATATCTTCCAGCATGTGGCGTGTAGTAAAATCACCTACTTTCGTACAGTGCACCACACCTTCGCTGAGCAACGTCAACATTTCCTGTTCCGCCTTGAGATCAAGCTTGAGCTGCTCAGGAACCGTTTCTCCTACCTGCACCGTATTCATGCGCTGCACGTTCGGCACACCATCCAGATAGAGAATGTGGCCGATGAGTTCATTGGCGTCTTTCATCTCAGCCATGCTGCGCTCTCGCACTTTGTGATAGAGCCGTTCATAGCCCCAGTTCTCACACATCTTGGCATGGACAAAGTACTGGTTGATCGCCGTCAGATCCGCGGTCAGGATTTTATTGAGGATGTTGATGACGCCCTCTTTAGCTTTCATGGTTTCTCTCCTTCCTCAAGTTTGGTAGGCCCTCAGGGGGGCGCTTCGGTTATTAGGCTTTCCTGACCAAATGGCTACACTTCAATTCATTATCAACAGGTCTGGAGCCTTCGTCAACCCGGTCGGTCAAGTCTCCTTGAGTTTGAATGTCATCATTAGCAACACTGGTTCTCAATTTCGTAACGTCATGACACGCCGACGGAGCGTAAGCATGCCGCATCCTGCTTTACAGAATGGAAGAGGACGCACGATGGATGGAATATTAGGCCCGGTCGAACTTATCCGGCTTCGCGGTAGCCGCACTCCTCACTCCGGCACTGGACGCTGCGGCCAACTTGTTTGCTGACTTTTTCAATGAGGAAGGGAGCACTGCAGGTGGGGCAAGCCTTGTTGATCGGACGATCCCACAGGGCATATTCGCAGGCAGGATACTTACTACAGGCGAAGAACGAACGTCCTTTTCTCGTGCGCTTCTGGACAAGGTCGCCGCCACAGCCTGGCTGAGGACATTTCACACCCAGCGCGAGCGGCTTGGTGGTCTTACACTCCGGATAGGCGGAGCAGGCGATAAACTTTCCAAATCGCCCGGTTTTCACCACCATCGGACTGCTGCACTTCTCACACTTCTCATCCGTCGTGAGTTCAACCTTCGGAATAATTTTAATGGTGCCGTCCTCGAGCTTCTCAAAGTTCTGCGTGTTCTTGCAGGGGGGCTTGTCCTTGTACGCGGGACAGGCGAGAAACTTACCGTTTCGCCCCCATTTGATCTCCATCATCCTGCCGCACTTCTCGCAGGGAATATCCGTCGGCGGCTCTACCGTGTCCTTGGGGCCAGGAATCATCTTCGCGTTTTGAAGATCCGTAGAGAAGGTTCCGTAAAACCCACGCACTGCCGTGACCCATGGCTTGCCGCCTTCTTCGACTTCGTCCAACTCCTCCTCCATGTGCGAGGTGAAGTCGACGTTGATCAGGTCTGGGAATGCCTTCGTGAGAAAATCGTTCACGGTTCGCCCTGTTTCGGTGGGAGCGAACCGCCCGTCGACCTTCTCGGCATATTTTCGATCTTGGATCGTGGAAATAATACTCGCATAGGTGGATGGCCGACCGATGCCCTTTTCTTCCAATTCCTTGATCAACAACGCTTCGTTATACCGGGGCGGAGGCTGAGTAAAGTGTTGTTTCGACAGCACACCGGGAACGGTCTGCCCCTCCTGGGAGACGAGCCGCAGGCGCTCTCCCTCGCTGAGCAGAGGCAACTGGCGTTCGGACTCGTCTTCAACCTCCTGCTCATTCTTTTGCCTCTGCGAGAAGAGCTCCTTGTCGATCCCCTCCATATAGACAATCGTATGGCCGGGGAACTTCACCACGGTGCCGGTCGATCGGAACAGAAATTTCCCAGTCGTCATCACGGGACTCGACTCAACCCGAGTCACGTCGAGAATCGCAGGAACCATTTGCGACGCAATAAACCGATTCCAGATCAACTGGTACAGCTTATGGACGTCCGGCTCTAGGTACTGCCTGATCGACTCCGGATCGCGCGCCGCCGATGTGGGGCGGATCGCTTCGTGCGCTTCTTGCGCTGCCTTCTGAGTCTTATACACGTTCGGCGTGGCAGGCAAGTACTCCGTCCCAAACCGATCCTGGATCACCTGGCGCGCTTCGGCCATAGCCTCGCTCGAAATGCGCGGGGAATCCGTTCTCATGTACGTAATGAGACCGGTTGGACCTTCCGCCCCAATCTCAATCCCTTCGTACAGTTTCTGCGCCAGCGTCATTGTTTTCTTCGACGAAAAATGTAACTTCCGCGCAGCCTCTTGTTGGAGTCGGCTGGTGATGAAGGGCGCGACAGGATTCCGTTTCTTTTCTTTTCGTTCAATCGAGCTGACAGCGAAGTCTTTCCCTTGAATGGACTCGACAATGCGCCGCGCATCGGTTTCCGTTGCAATCGAGGCATCCTGTCCGTTAATACTGTACAGCTTGGCTTCGAACGGAGGAGGATTGGTTCCTGACAGGGCCACCGTAATCGACCAATACTCTTCTGCACGAAACGCCTCTCGTTCTTGTTCACGCTCACAAATCAATCGCATCGCCACAGACTGGACACGGCCCATGCTGAGTCCGCGACGCACCTTGGTCCAGAGCAGTTGGCTCCCTTGGTATCCCACAATCCGATCAAGCACCCGGCGAGCCTGCTGCGCGTTCACCAGCTTCATATCAATCTGCCCAGGCGATTGCAGTGCACGTTTGATGGCCGATTCCGTGATTTCGTTGAAGAGTACCCGGAAGACCTTGCCCTCTGACCGTTTTCTAGACTTGGATTTTGGTTTGCCGAGCAACTCCTGCTCGAGATGCCAGGCAATAGCTTCGCCTTCTCGGTCAGGGTCCGGCGCGAGAAACACCTTGTCAACCTCTTCCGCCTTCTTTTTAATCTCCGCCAATACCTTCGATTTTCCCTTGATCGTCACATACTGCGGCTCAAAATCGTGTTCAAGGTCAACCCCAAGCTTGCTCGTTGGAAGATCTTTGATATGGCCGACCGAGGCCATAACAGAATAGCCCCGCCCAAGATACTTGCTGATGGTACGTGCTTTCGTCGGGGATTCGACAATGATGAGTGATTTGGCCATGAACACTCCGGTTCGCTATGAAGATTACCCTGTCATCCGTACCAAATAAAAAGCATCTGTGCAACTGTTCAATGATTACGCCCGAAGATAACGTTGCCCCGGCAGCTGTTTGACTCGCTGTCGAAGCTCCAGAGATAAGAGCGAAGCCATCACGGTGGAGACCGGCAACTTCGCGGTGACACTCACGTCATCCACTGTAAGCGGATCATACGACAAGACATCATACACCCGCTGTTCCACTCCGCCCAACTGATCGCCGGGCACCTTCTCCGCTCGAGAAGGCTGCAGGCGTCGCCGCGACGACTGTTCCAGTTGCGGCAGGATTGCGTCGATGACATCCTGTGCTCGTTCGATCAAGGCTGCACCCTCTTTGAGCAGTGCATTCGTTCCGCGACTGGTATCTTCCTTCACAAAGCCCGGGACCGCAAAAACCTCTCGCCCTTGCTCGGCGGCGAATCTTGCGGTAATCAACGATCCGCTGTTGATGGCCGCCTCTGTCACGATCACACCCAGGGACAATCCGCTGATAATGCGATTCCGACGGGGAAAGTGATGGCTGTGGGGCGGCGCACCCATCGGTGTCTCGGACAAAATCGCCCCCCGCTCCTCGATGTGTTTGCGTAACCGTTCATGTTCCGGTGGGTAGGTCTGATCGATCCCGCAGCCCAGCACTGCAATCGTGCGCCCCTGCGCTGCGAGTGCGCCTCGATGGGCTGCCGCATCAACCCCACGCGCAAGCCCACTTACCACCGTCATGCCAGCTGCCGCCAAATCGCGGCTCAACTCTTCAGTCATGGCACGTCCGGATGCTGTCGCCCGCCGTGCACCCACGATGGCCACCGCGAGCTCATCTTCCTCAGTCAATGTGCCTGTGATGTATAAGAGTGATGGAGGGTCCACAATCATCTTCAGTCGTATGGGATAGCTGGGATCCAACAGGTTCAGGACTTCAATGCGCCCACGCTCGATCGCGTTGAGTTCCAACTCGATGCTCCGCTGGGCTGAACTATCAGGCCCGCGCCGTATTGCATCTGCCAGCTGTGGGCTGCATCCACCTTGAATCAACTCATCGCGGGAGGCTTTCAGAACTATATCCGGACCGCGCCAGGCACGAACTAACCGAAGGACCGTCACGTCTCCCACTCCATCGATCGCCCGCAGACGAAGCCAAGACTCTAACGTCGCCTGGGTCATACGATGGCCCCCAGAAGAACCTACGGTCTCACAGGAGAAACCCTTCCCTACAGACTGAAAGACTGCATAGATCTAATCCCACTGAACCCAACCTCTAGAGAACAGCCAGATCGTACTGTTCCAGATGCAGGTGTTCATCTGGCATGACAATGATTTTAGCCGCACACTCTCGCTCCACGGCCTCAAGGCCTTGCCGCTCTTCATCTTGCAACAGCCCAGCCACCGTCGGATGGGCGCCGATGACGATCCGCTGCGGCTCAGGACTGCTGCCGATCCGACGGACATCGCGGAATATCTCATAGGCCACCGTGGTCGGAGACTTCGTATAGCCACGCCCTTCACAATAGTGACAGGGTTCGGAGAGCGAACGCAGGAGATCCTCTCTCACCCGCTCACGAGAAATCTCGATCAGCCCTAGGTCAGAGATTCTGGACACTCTGGTGCGGGCCTTATCACTGGACATCGCGTCGAGCAACGCGTGATATACCTTGTCACGATTCTTCTCGCGCTCCATGTCGATGAAATCGACGATGATGATCCCGCCGATCCCGCGCAGCTTCATCTGATACGCCACTTCTTTCGCTGCCTCCAGATTGTTCCGAAGAATGGTCTCCTCCTGATCTCGCTTCCCCACGAACCGTCCGGTGTTGACATCGATAACGGTCATCGCCTCCGTGTGATCAATCACGAGATGCCCGCCGGACTTGAGCCAGACTTTTCGGCTGAGGGCCCGCGCCATTTCCTGCTCCACCCCCAGATGATCGAAGAGACTTTCATCCTTGTCGTACAAATGAATGCGTGAAGTTTGCTCCGGCGAGAATCGCTGCACGAAGTCTCGGACCGCCTGGTACTCCTCACGCGAGTCGATCCATAACCTATCAACTTTCTTTCCAAAAAGATCGCGCACGACGCGGAAACTTAAACTCAAATCGGCATGGAGCAACGCCGGCGACCCCTTCTGCTCACGTTTCGCCAGGATGTCTTGCCAAAGGACGTGCAAGAAGTCGACGTCAGACTTCAGCTCATCTTCTTTGACCCCTTCGCTCACCGTCCGAACGATATACCCGCAACCTGGGTGCCGCACTCGCTTCATAATGTCCTTGAGTCGAGCCCGCTCCTCGTCACGGGCGATGCGGCGTGACACACCGATATGTTCCACGTTGGGCATAAACACGAGATACCGACCCGGGAGCGACACATAGGTCGTGACCCGTGAGCCTTTCGTGCCGATAGGCCCTTTGGAAATCTGCACCATCAGCTCTTGTCCTTCGCTGAGCAACTGCTCGATCGGCTTGGAGCTTTGGCGCCGGGGGCCCAGCATATCCCCATCTTTATCGGCTTCCTTGTCTTCCTCATCCGCATCAACAAGCGTGTCCCCCGGCTCGGCATCCAATGATAAATCCGATACATGCATAAACGCCGCCTTTGGAAGACCGATATCCACAAATGCCGCTTGCATGCCAGGCAACACTTTCGCCACTTTCCCCTTATATATGTTGCCGACGAAGTCCTTGTGCTTTGCACGGTCTCCAAAGAGATCCGTCACGACCCCGCCATCCAACACCGCAACGCGAGTTTCCTCGGGTGCGACTGTAATCGCTATTTCTATTCCCATACCGACTCCTTCCGTTCAGCAGAACCGTCGTACCGATGTGCAGGACGAACGCGGGGGATTCCCAGGTTCTTGCCTCCACTCGACTGTTCGTCAGCCCGACAGCCCGCGCCATAAATAAAACCTCTTGCCACGATCCCGACTCTTTCGAGACCATGCGATCAACTTTTTACTAGAAGAAACTCAATCGACGGCGCTTGATATTCAAGAGAAGGCCGAGCGACGCCATCGTCATAATCGTCGCACTCCCCCCGTAACTCATGAGCGGCAGAGGGATTCCCACGATTGGGAACATGCCTACTGTCATGCCAATATTGATCACAATGCAAAAACACAACATGCAAATGATTCCGACCGCCAACAACGCTCCGAGCTGATCTTTCGCGCGCGCCACAATTTCCAACGACAGCCAGATCAATGCGACAAACAATATCAAGAGAACCAGCACTCCGAGAAATCCCCATTCCTCTGCAAATACCGAAAAAACAAAGTCAGTATGCCCTTCGGGCAAAAACTTCAATTGGCTTTGCGTCCCGCCGTAAAGCCCCTTCCCCATCAACTCTCCTGCCCCGATGGCAATCTTCGATTGGAGAGCATGGTATCCCTTGCCTCCTGGATCGTATACCGGATCCACAAATGTCATAATGCGCTGTCGCTGATAATCATGCAATGACCCCCACATCAGCTCCCAGGCGAAGGGAAACAGCATCAGCGAAAACAGAAGGATGACACCAAGCGCCTTTGACCGCATGCCCACCATCAGTAACATCGCGGCATAGACCGCCATAAAGCTCAACCCGCTTCCGAGGTCCGGCTGCTTCAGGATCAGAAGCAGCCCTGGCAGCACCAACAACCCCGGAAGCACCACTCGTTGGAGCCACCCAACCCGCGGCGCCTCCGAATAGTAGTGCGCCAAGGTCAGAATAAGGACCAGCTTAGCGAATTCCGATGGCTGGAAGGCAAACGGTCCCATTGGAATCCATCGCTGCGCTCCTCGGCTGCTCCTGCCTTCGAACAGCACAACGGCTAGTAAGATCAGGATGATCGCATAGGCAGGATACGCTAACCGTGCGATTCGATGATAGTCCGAAAGCCACATGACGAGAAACGCAACCGTACCGAGCCCAATCCACACGAGCTGTTTAGCATAAAACGGGAACGCGACTCCTTGGTCATGCGTCACGCTATAAATCGACAGGACGCCGACCCCCAAGATGGAAAAGATCAGTCCGATAAAACGAAAATCGAAATTGTCGAAGCCACGGCTATTAATCACCCGATCGATCATCTCGTTCCCTTCCTCCGCCATCCCCTTTCCGTACAACCGCGCCATCCGTCACACCGGAGGTAGCAGGAAGATCTAATTTCACATATGTCTCGATCAGCTCTTTGGCGAGGGGCGCTGATGCCGACCCTCCGTGGCCCATATGTTCGCCCAGCACTGCAACGGCGATGGTGGGCGCCTCAACCGGAGCGAACGCAACAAACCAGGCATGATCGCGGAACTTCTTTGGAATATCCTTCTCTGAGCCTGTACGCAAGGCTGCCACCTGAGCCGTACCGGTCTTCCCGGCGATCGTCACCAAATCAGACTTCGCCCGTGTGGCCGTCCCCTCTTTGACCACTCCGGCCAGCGCCTCTTTAATCAGCGGTATGATTCCAGGCCTCAGCTGCACCGTGCGCTTGGGAGCCGCAACCCTTTGCTGTAGTTCTCCGGTCGCTCGGTCCAACACTGCCTGGACCAATCGAGGGCGGAACGTGACGCCATCGTTTGCAATGGTGCCGATCAAACTCGCCATCTGCAGCGGCGTCACATTCACATAACCCTGTCCGATTGATGCTGAAATCGTCTCCCCCGGCAGCCAGGCCTCGTTCTTGGCCTTCCGTTTCCAGGCATCGGAGGGCACGATCCCTACCCGTTCAGACGGTAACTCAATCCCCGTCTCCTCTCCCAGCCCAAACTGATGCGCAAAGGAGGCCATCGTCTCGATCCCCATCCGCTGCCCGACCGTGTAGAAATAAACGTCGCATGAGTGCACAAGCGCGTGCCTGAGATCCACTGAACCATGCCCACCGGCTTTCCAGTCATGATACAGGCGGCGACCGAATTGATATCCTCCATTGCAGTAAATGGATGTCGACGGCGTCACGGTCTTAGTTTCCAACGCGGCAGCGGCCATCATCACTTTGAAGACCGAACCAGGCGGATACTGCCCTTGCGAGGCTCGATTGTTCAAGGGGCGCCCCTCGTCTTGCACAATCTCCGCCCATTGTTTCGGTGTAAGTTCCCGCGAGAGAATATTCGAATCGAAGCCGGGGCGGCTGGCCATGGCAAGCACGTCACCCGTCCTCGGATCGAGGGCGACAATCGCGCCCGACTCCTCCCCTAATAGACTTTCAGCCACTTTTTGCAGACGCACGTCGATCGTGAGGTACAAGTTGTCCCCGGCATGGGGCTGTTCGACAACCACTGTTTGTTTCTCATGGCCTACCGCATCAACTTCCACGTTTTTCTGCCCGGCCTGACCACGCAAGAGCCGATCGAAAAACTTCTCCACGCCATATTGCCCAACAATGCTCCCCTGGTGCAGATCAGCAAATTCAGGTTTCTCCAACTGCTCAGGTGACACTTCTCCGACATAACCCAACAAATGGGAGGCCGTCACTCCGCCAGGATAATTCCGTTGCGATTCGACTTGTACCATGACTCCGGGCAAGTCCAGACGGTGAGACTCGATTAACGTCGCTTCTCGAAGGGTTAAACGGCCTTTCACCTTGCGCGGCAATTGTTTACTGCCGCGAGCCGTGAGCTTGCCCCTGATGAGCGTAGGATCTAATCCCAAGAGACTGCTGAGCTTTTCTATGAGTAGGTCACGATCTTTGACATCCTCGAGCGAGACATAGAGTGTGAAGCTTGGGACGTTATTCGCCAACAATACCCCATTGCGATCATAGATGAGCCCTCGAGCCGGCTCGATGATGACAGAACGTGTCCGATTATTCTCGGAGAGATCTCGGTAGTACGGCCCCTCTCGAATCTGCAAGTGCCAAAGCCGCAGCCCTAATAATGCTACAACGAGCAACAAGCCGACACGAAGAATGACTAACCGGCGTTGGAGCTCCCCAAGTTCAGAATCATGCAGACCAGCTGTTGCCATACGTTACATTCAACGTTCCACCCCGCCCGTCACAGACCTGCTATTCGGTCCTCAGGCGGATGACATCAAATCGCCGAGAGAGTAGCCAATAGAGGCCCCCTCCCACTACTCCATCAAAACAGGCTTGTGGGAAGACGATCGACTCGATCATCCACCACATCTGAGATCCGTCGAGATGCTGGAAATTCAAAGCCGCAAACACCCCGCTCGCCAAAGACACCAATAACAGCCCCAGACCTAGTGCGACAGAGGTCATCTGGGACACTTGCCGCCCCAGAAATCCTGCCAGAAGCCCAACGCCCCCGTTCGTGAGAAGACTTAACCAGAGCTCGCCGGCTGAGAACAGACTCAAGACCCATCCGATCGCGAGCCCCACAAGAAGGCCTTCCAGTTCACCGGCAAAAAGCCCGACAAGCGCGGCAGCCACAAGCCCCAAATCAGGCTTGACGTTCCACAGACTGAGATGTGGCAGCAACGTCGTCTGCAGGGGGACGAGCAGCAGCACAAGGGCCAGATAGATAGAAAATTTCACGGTGATGGCTTTCCAAGCAGATCCGCCCCCGCTCCAGCCTTTGTGGACTGTCCATACGACGTCTGAATCACCAACACTTCCTCCACACGACCGATATCAACCTCGGGCATGAGTTCGGCAGACTGGAAGAGGGCACCTTCCTGTTTGTCGATGCGCGTAATCGTGCCAATCACAAGCCCGCGAGGGAAATCTCCAACAAGTCCCGAGGTCACGACCCGATCGCCGTCTCGGACCGTCGACAATAACGGAATATACTTCATCTGGGCCAACCCTTGTTGCGTCCCTTCCACCACGCCTTCATCTCTCGTCCGCTGAATGAGACCCGCAATAGCGTTGCTCGGATCGGTCACCAAGAGCACCACCGACGATGCCCCTGTCGTTTTCACGACGCGCCCGACAACACCAGCAGGCGTGACTACTCCCATGTCCGGCTTAATTCCGTCACTCTCACCCTTATTGAGGATGATGGCCCGATATCGGTTCGTGGCGTCACGCCCGATGACCTGAGCGGCGACCATCGTGGGGAGCGCCTGCTCCTTAAATTGCAGCAAGGCTGTCAATCGCTCTGTTGCGGCAACGGACTCGCGCAATTGGCTATGTTGCCCGCGCAACCATTCAATTTCTTTCCGCAGTTGCTGGTTCTCTTCCCGGACCCCTTGCAACGCCACGTACTGCTCCCAGCGATCAGCAATACCAGCATCAATCGAGGCGATGGCTTCGAGTGGAATACGCACGACGTATCCAACTGGCCCATCCAGATACTGCAGGAGTCCTTGGATTTGACTGGGAAGCAGAAAAAGAGCCACCAGCAGGAGAGCAAAGCAGGCAAGCGCCAGGCGTCTAGCACCGTAGGGAGAACGAGAATGAGCCATCCACATAAGGGAATTAGGGATGGAACCTTATCGGTAGGTATTGGCCTGAGACATTACCGATACCTTGGCGAGCAGATCCAACTCATCGAGGATTTTCCCGACCCCCAAGACTACGGAAGTCAGGGGATCATCCACGGTGATGATCGGCAGATTCGTCTCCTCCCGAAAACGTGTATCCATGCCCTTCAGCAAAGATCCCCCGCCTGTGAGTACGACGCCACGATCAATAATGTCGCCCGCCAACTCTGGCGGAGTATTCTCCAATGCCACCTTAATCGCATTGACGATTGTCCCGATCGGTTCCTGCAACGCTTCCCGAACTTCCGCGTCATCCACCACCAACGTACGAGGAATGCCGGAAATCAAGTCGCGCCCCTTGATCATCATGGTCTTGCGCTCCTCAAAAGGATAGGCAGAGCCGATTTCGAACTTGATACGCTCCGCCATATGTTCCCCGATAAGGAGGTTATACTTCTTCTTGATATAATTCATGATCGCATCGTCCATGCGATCGCCCGCGACCTTGACGGACTCGCTATAGACGATTCCGCCGAGCGAAATGACTGCGATATCAGTCGTGCCGCCGCCAATATCGACCACCATGTTACCAGATGGCTCGGTGATCGGAAGACCGGCGCCGATGGCTGCGGCCACTGGCTCTTCGATCAAATACACTTCGCGGGCGCCGGCTAACTCAGCCGAGTCTCGGACTGCCCGCTGCTCCACTTGCGTAATGCGCGACGGCACACCGATGATGATACGCGGTCGCACAAACGCGCTGCGGTTGTGCGCTTTTTGAATGAATCGCTTCAACATCTGCTCTGCCATTTCGAAGTCGGCGATCACACCTTCTTTCATTGGCCGTACCGCGATGATGTTACCCGGCGTACGTCCCAACATCCGCTTCGCTTCCGTGCCGACTGCGAGCACTCGCTCCGTCTTTTTCTCAACCGCCACGACCGAGGGTTCGTTGAGCACGATCCCTTTCCCATGCACATACACAAGGGTTGACGCCGTCCCTAGGTCAATGGCTAGATCGTTTGAGAACCATCCGAAGATGTCACTCCCAATACCCACGAATGCTCTCCCTTCCCCTCCAGACGCTGACGGTACACTTAGTCAGGCAACGCCAGTCGACCCGCATCCAGCACCTGAGTGCCGGCTACCTCGTCACCAAGACGTCGCCCCTGTTCGTTTCCAAGAATCAACACCGCTTCAAACACTATGATCACCACCGACACAAGCCACCCCACATATGGGATGGCGAAGGCTAGCTGAGCGACCCCAAAGGGAAGATTGCGAATAATGGATTCCCGAAATCCCGCCGCCACACGCCGATCCGGAAGCACCGTCTGAAGACCGATCAATCGCTTACCGATACTGCGCCCACCGGCGAACCCATCAGCAACCAGTATATACGCCAATCCTCCAAGGAAACCTACCGGCAGGATCATTTGACTGGCTGCCACGACGATGAACAGATCGATCAGTTTGGCAATGCCTCGGTTCAGGACCTGCGCCTTGGGATAAACCCTCGTACCTACCGAGTGAGTCCCGCTGACCTCCTCCGCCAAGGGATCTCCTTACAATTAGTGCCAAAGTATAACAAATCGGATTACCTAGCACAAACAAAGACCATTCTTCTGCAAATCATTCATTGCGGGTGATAAATCTCTGTTTTACGAACAGACGACTCCGCTCGACTGTGAGATCGCAGCACGGAAGAACGGGCAACTCTTGCCTTTGCCAACATCCATGAGTAAAATCCCTCTACAAACTCTCGGAGAGGCAGTCATGCTCAAATTGATGCGTGAGGCGTCGCATAGCTATCCGTGGCTCCTCAAGTCGATCATGGGAATCATCGCTCTGGCCTTCGTCATCACCATGGGGTGGTGGGGGTTCGGTGAGCAGCGCGGCACCGTCGTTGCCACAGTCGGAGATCTCACCGTCTCCCACGAGGAATTCCGACGCGCCTATGAAAATACCTATCGCTTCTATAAGGATAAAGTCCCTGGAGAGTTCAAGGACGAAACGATCAAACAGTTAGTTGTGGATCAGCTCGTTGACAATCGGACCTGGCTCATCGCGGCAAAGAACATGGGTCTCACTGTCGATAACGATGATCTGCGTGAAGTCATCATGCAGATACCGGATTTTCAAAAAAATGGCACGTTCGATCCAGAGATCTACAAACGGCTCTTGGCAGCTAACCATCTGACGCCCGCGACATTCGAGGCAATGGAAGCAAAAGAAGTGTTGAGCAACAAGGCCCGCATGATCATCCGCGACGCCGTGGCACTGACCCCTGCCGAGCTTGCCGAGGCGCAAGCCCTCACGCTTCGGCAAACTGAATCAGATCCCGCAAAAGCCGCCGCAGCGAAAGACCGTGCCGTGCAAGACGTCCTCTTTCAAAAGCAGCAACGTGCTCTGATCGCATACAGTGAATCGCTTAAAACTACCATCCCCATCAAGATCAACCGCGAGTTGCTCTAGCGCCCCCTGTCAAAAGTCATCACGTCATAAAGTCACAAGCGATCTCCAATTAGGGCTGTCGTACGTGAAGACGTTACGACTTTCCGACTTTTTCAGAGAATCAACATCGCATCACCATAACTGTAGAAGCGATACCGCTCACGAACCGCCTCTGCGTAGGCCTGACGAAGACATTCAGTCCCTGCCAATGCGGAAACCAGCATCAGCAATGTCGTCCGTGGCAAGTGAAAATTCGTGAGGAGGGCATCGACCACCTTAAACTGGAACCCCGGTGTCACGAACATCTCCGTCTCTCCCCGATAAGGCCGTATCTGGCCATCAACTTGAGCTGCGGTTTCGAGTGCACGCACGACTGTGGTCCCGACAGCGATGATCCGTCTCCTCCCCGCTCGCACCTGCTCGATGGCACGAACAGCCTCCGATCCGATCTCGACCCACTCTGCTCCCATCTGATGGTCCTCGATCTGATTGACCGTCACCGGCTTGAACGTCCCCGTACCAACATGGAGCGTGACGGTCGTGAGACCGACCCCTCGCTGTTCCAGCCGTGCCAATAGTTCCGGTGTGAAATGGAGTCCTGCAGTCGGTGCAGCAACAGCACCCTCATGCTGCGCGAACAGTGTTTGGTACCATTCTCGATCTTGGTCTGTCGGTGCACGTTTCAAGTAGGGAGGAAGCGGCATTCGACCATATCGTCTCAGCCATTCACTCAACGGAGTCGGGCTCTCAACCCGGACCGTCGTTCGTGATGCACCACGCTCGACCACCACGGCAAGAGCCTCCGCACCCATTTCAATAATTTGTCCAGGATGAAACGTTCCCTTGATCAGCACTTCCCATATCCCATCACCAAGATCCTTCACAAAGAGGATCTCAACCTCCGCACCAGAAGGATGCTTCCTCCCGGCCACACGCGCAGCCAACACCTTCGTATCGTTGACCACGAGCAGATCGCCCGGTTGAAGAAGCTCACCTAACTCGCCGACGTGTCGATGGGCGAACGAACAATCGGGGGGTCGAAGAACGAGCAACCTGGCTTGATCACGCGGGAGGCAGGGGTAAGCGGCAATCAGCGAAGGGTCGAATGGAAAATCGAAATCGGAGAGCTGCATCAGGAGGACGGCGGCGGTCGAATCAGCGTCATATTTTGCAGTTCGGTACCAGGATAATAGTACTGAAGAATCGTAGAGAAAGAATAGCCTAACTCAGCCAGCTCCTTCGCCCCCCACTGGCACATGCCGACGGCGTGACCTGCGCCAAAGCCAGAAAGCACCATATCTCGACCTATAGATTCGACGGCAAACTGTGTGCTGGGAATGATGGTGTAACCAACCGCTTTCCGCAACTCTTCTCCGCGGAGAACCAACTCTCCGCCAGAGTGGAGTACACGCAGCGTCGCGACACGTCCCCCGCGGCTGAAGGACAAGGGCGTGATCGCAGCGATTGTCCCCACGGAAAATCCCTGCTGTCGCAAACTCTCTTCAAGCGTATCGAGTTTAAAAGAGGACTTCCATTGATAATAGGGGGATGCAAGATCAAAGGGGCACTCAACACCTTTAAGATAAGGGTACTCTTTCGACCACACATTCATGGCATCTTCCGTCAAGCCGGCGGCTGTCGATGAGAAGGCTGCGTAGATCGGCGCATCCTGATAGGTCACAACCAACCCACGGGTATCTTCGACTGCGCGCAGGATCCCCGCATCGATCCCCTGCTTTCCACGATAGACCTGATCTTGCACCGTCGCCGCCACGTCATACTCCCGCGTAGCGCTCAACATTTGCTGGTAGAGCGCATAGGTCCGTGCGGCAACCGCCTGCGCCTTCAACATTTCCGGATGCCAGGTTGAACTCACCTCCGCGGGAACCACCCCCTTGACGTACTCTTCAAGATCCACCCGATTTATGACCAAAAATCCCTTGCCTTTTCGCACGAGATGGACAAGGCCGCTCACCGAAATCTCCGTGCTGGAGTCGCCCGATGACATCGTCACCCCAGTAGGCTTACGAGCAAGGCGTGGGAAGGTCAGCGTGAGGCCTTGCTCTCCCCCATGCAACGTCATTTGCTCCGTCTGTATGCGGATGCCCTTCAGTAAAAACCCCGTTCCATCGGCTGCGATCTGGACTGGACCTCGCAAAGCCTGATCACGACCTTTTGCATCCGTCGCCCACAAGAGGCCGTCGGTTCGAACATCAAGCCTCGGCACATCGGCCGATAACAAAACACGGATTGATTCAGCCGCCTCAGCCCCGCAAGACAGGCTGAGAAACCACACCCCCGCCACGACGGCTCGATACATGACATTCTTCAGTTGCTTCATCGGCGAAAGATCCATGTTATGAGATAGAGTACCAGACTCAGGATGACGCTGAGGAGCAGGCTCGTTACGATAGGAAAGGAGAAGCTGAAATTATCTCGCCGGATCGAGATGTCGCCGGGGAGCTTGCCGAACCATCCCAGAAGACTCCCAACTCCTGGCACGCGGTCTGCCATCAGCATCAATAGGCCGGCGAGTACCACACAGACCCCGACTCCGATGAAGATTTTGCCCAGGATTCCCCACTCAGTCATCATCCTTTGGCCAGATATTCTGCGATTTGCACCGCATTGAGCGCGGCACCTTTGCGAAGATTGTCTGATACCACCCAGAGGTTCAGCCCATTGGTAATCGATTCGTCTTCTCTGATTCGGCCGATGTAAACATCATCCTTCCCGGTCGCATCCAGCGGCATCGGATAGAGTTTCTTGCTTGGATCATCGTACACGATCACGCCAGGCATCGCTGCCAACGCCGCGCGGGCTTCATTCGGCTTGAGCGGCCGCTCTAATTCAACGTTGATCGCCTCAGAGTGGCAACGCAGCACCGGAACCCGTACCGTCGTCGCCGTCACACGCAGCGTTGGGGCTTCAAGGATCTTCCTTGTCTCCTTGGCGATTTTCACTTCCTCTGAACAATCCCCATCATTGTTGAAGGAGCCGATGTGCGGCAAGAGATTGAAAGCAATCTGGTAAGGATATACCTCGGCCTTCGCATCGCGAAATGCCAGCAGATCTTTCGTTTGGGTCATGAGTTCATCCATCGCTGCGGCACCGGTTCCAGACACGGACTGAAACGTCGTAACGACAACACGTTTTACCCCCACAGCATCCTGCAACGGCTTAAGCGCCATGACGAGCGGGGTTGTCGTACAGTTGGGAATCGACACGATGCCGCGAGGCATCGTTCTCAGCGCATGAGCATTCACCTCCGGCACCACCAGTGGAACATCGGCCTCCATGCGAAAGACTCCGCTATCGTCAATCACCACGACGCCGGCCGCTCCAAGCCGACGGCCATACTCGCGGCTGATGTCGTCGGTCGCAGAAATAAATGCAATGTCGACACCGGCAAACGAGACTTCGGGCGTCAGCTCCTCTACTTTCCATTCCCTGTTTTGACACGTCAACACTTCGCCGGCCGAACGTTTCGAGGCGAATAGTCGAAGTAAGGTCAGGGGAAACTTCCGCTCTTCGAGAATCTCAAGGGTTTCTTTTCCGACCGCCCCGGTCGCACCGACGATCGCAACGACATATCCTGGTTTCTTGTTAAACATGAGCTTCGATCCTACCTACAATGCAATTTCACGAATGCGATGATTAAATGTATCGGCCACGAGCACATGCCCCGCGCGGTCTATCACGATGCCGAACGGATAACTCAAGCTGGCTTCAAGGGCCACGCCCCCATCGCCTCCATAGCGTGCTATACCGACCCCTGCAATGCGCTCAATACGCCCCGTGAATCGATCCCATCGTCGTACCAAATGGTTGTCCGAATCGGTAAAGTACAGATTCCCCTCTTTATCCAACACAAGCCCCGATGGCCGGGAGAGACTAGTACTGTGTGATTCATCCGGCCCCAGGTACCGATACTCACCGCCGTCGCCCGCCACAGTTCGTATGAGGCCCATGCCGGGATTCACAACACGAATCCTTCCGTTAAAACTATCGGCAATAAACAGCGTGCCATCTGGCGCAAGCGCCAGTCCACCAGGCCCAGCGAGACCGGTCTCTGTCGCTGCCACACCATCACCATTATACTCAGCCATCCCTGTCCCTGCGACCGTATTAATCACTCCGGTGGCCAAATCCACCGCCCTCACTCGGTTGTTGTTCTGGTCGGCAATGTAGAGGACGCCCCCGTCACTCATCGCCAAGGAAGTCGGTTCATTCAACCCAGCTTCCGCGGCCAACCCCCTATCACCTGAGCACCGAGGTTGTCCCAGGCCTGCAACGGTCGTGATCACCCCTGTTACCGCATCCACACGCCGCACCCGATGGTTCAGCGTGTCTGCGATGTAGAGATGCCCTGCACGATCGACCACAAGCGCGGTTGGAAAATTCAATAGGGCTTGATCGGCAGGACCACCATCGCCGCTGAAACGTTTACCCAGCGCTGTACCGGTCACAACATAACGAACGGTCCCACTCAAGTCGGCCTGTTGGGTGAAGGCATGCGGATTGCCCCTGCTACTTTCGGCAAAAGGATCGTCATCCTCCCCCTCAGGCCCTAGGGCGAGCGAGCCGTGCTTCACTCCTGATTCAACCCCTTGAACGCGCCCCGCTACCGTTTGTATACATCGAGTCTTCCTGTCGACCCTCCGAACAACGTGGTTCTCGGAATCAGCGATGAACAGGTTCCCCTCAGCATCGAGAGTGAGACCCTTCGGCTCATTCAGACATGCGGCAAGAGCCGTGGCTCCATCACCGGACCACCCGGGGTCTCCGGTACCGACAACGGTCTGGATGAATCCGGTTTTGAGATTCGTGCTCATATGTCTCGACAATCCAGGCTAGTTCAGGTTTCGCAAAATAGCCTCACTCATTTCTGTCGTCGTGACAAGGCGAGTACCGGAGCTATGAATATCTTTCGTCCGATAGCCGAGATCGAGAGTTTTCTCGATTGCCTGCTCAATGGCTGCTGCTTCCTTATCCAACTTAAACGCGTAGGACAGCATCATGGCTGCCGAGGCAATCGTTGCAATGGGATTTGCCATATTCATCCCAGCTATGTCAGGCGCGCTGCCGTGAATCGGCTCGAACAGTCCAACCTGGGCGCCAATACTGGCCGATGGCAACATGCCGATGGACCCCGTCAGCATCGCGGCTTTATCGCTCAGAATATCACCGAATATATTATTGCAAAGCATCACATCGAACTGCCGAGGATTGCGCACCAGTTGCATTGCCGCATTGTCGACATAGATATGGCTTAGCTCCACATCTGGATAGCCCTTGTGGGTGTCGATGACCACGCGGCGCCAGAGTTCAGAGGACTCCAGCACGTTCGCTTTGTCAACAGACATCACCTTTTTACGGCGCTTTCTCGCCGCCTCGAAGGCCACCTTTGCAATGCGTTGAATTTCTTCGGTGGTATAGACCTCTGTATTGAAACCGCGCTCGCTCCCGTTCGGCAGCTTTTCGATCCCTTTCGGCTTCCCAAAATAGATGCCGCCAGTCAGTTCACGAATGACAAGGATATCGATCCCCTCAATCACCTCGCGTTTCAGCGTAGAGGCATCGGCCAACATCGGATACAACTTCGCCGGCCGTAAGTTCGCATAGAGGCCTAGATGCTCGCGCAATCCCAACAGCGCGCGTTCTGGACGCACGCTATAGTCCAGCCCTTCCCACTTTGGACCGCCGACCGCACCGAGCAAGACAGCATCGCTCTGTTTAGCCATGGTGAGCGTTTCCTGTGGGAGCGGGACACCCGTTGCGTCGATGGCCTCCCCGCCAACACAACCGGACTGAAACTCGAACCTGTGCTGGAATTTCTCGGCCACAGCCTTCAGCACTTTCACAGCTTCAGGAACGATCTCCCGACCCACTCCATCCCCGGCTAAAACTGCAATCTTCGCCTTCACAGATCACCCTCCATCATTGGCAGATACGGCCGCACCCGTCCCTATTCAAGGACTTCCTCGTCCTCTGGCCGCCAAGCGGGATCGACCAGACAGAGGAACTCGATAGCAGTGGGCCCACGGTTTTCCAGAGACTGCTTACCTCCAGGCGGCACATAGATGACGGAGCCTGGTTCTACCAAAACGATCGAGTCGTCTACGAACATTCGTCCCCGGCCGGCGATAATGTAGTAGACCTCTGAAGACGTCAGCCTGTGCCATTTCGACCGACCTCCGGGGGCTAATGTCCCATGCGCTACGCTATACGCAAGCGCAAGCGGTTGCTTTGCGGGATGCAGGAGCTCTCGCAGAACGGTATGGTCTCCTGCGAGAAACTCCCTTCGATCTGCCAAGGTAACATGAACCACCGCATACCCCACAGCCAGCGATACTGTCCAGACCGGAGCGATGACCCTACCGTGGTCACTTTCCCTAAATCAAGTTCACCCTCTGTTCGCCCTGCGCCTGTTTCCCAGCCAGGTACGATAGCTTGTTCAATGCGTTGAGATAGGCCCGCGCCGAGGCCATGATGATGTCCGTATCTGCCCCGTGCCCTGAGACGGTGCGACCATCTTCATGAACCCGAACTGAGACTTCGCCCTGAGCATCAGTTCCACCAGTGATGGCCTTCACGGCATACATGAGGAGCGTGCTCTTTGTCTCCGTCATTGCTGCAATCGTCCGGTAGACTGCATCGACCGGCCCATCGCCTGTCCCGGTCTGCGCGACCGGCCGGCCGTCGATCTCGAGTTCGACCGTAGCGGTCGGCACCTGATCCGTGCCGCTGGCCACATGGAAGGATTTCAGCGCGATCCGATCAGCCATTTTGGCCAACTCTTCGGAAACAATGACTTCGATATCCTCTTCATAGATCTCCTTCTTCTGATCGGCCAGCTTCTTAAACCGTTCGAACGCATGATTCACCTCCTCGTCCGAGAGTGCATACCCCAGCTCTACCAGCCTCTGTCGAAATGCGTGCCGGCCTGAAAGTTTCCCCATGACCATCTTGCTCTCGAGCAATCCAATCGTCTCGGGCCGTATAATTTCATACGTCGTTTTATCCTTCAATAGCCCGTCCTGGTGAATCCCGGACGTATGGGCAAATGCATTCGCCCCGACAATCGCCTTGTTCGGCTGTACTACCATACCGGTGATTTTGCTGACCAACCGGCTGGTCTTCGAAATCTCTTCGGTACGAATATTCGTGTCGGCTTGATAGAAATCTTTCCTGGTCCGTAGGCCCATGACAATTTCTTCGAGTGCCGTGTTCCCCGCCCGTTCACCGATCCCATTGATCGTGCATTCGACTTGGCCGGCGCCTTCGAACACCGCCGCCAAGCTGTTCCCCACGGCAAGCCCAAGATCGTTGTGGCAATGGACAGAGATCACCGCTTTCGCACTGTTTGGGACCTGCTCACGAATCTCACGAATGAGCCTCCCGAATTCTTGTGTGACCGCGTAACCGACCGTATCGGGAATGTTGATCGTTCCGGCTCCTGCCGCAATGACCGCCTCAATCACCTCATAGAGATAGGCGGGATCGGAGCGGCTGGCATCCATAGGGGAAAATTCCACATCGTCCACGTATCCCCTCGCTCGTTGCACCATCTCGACCGCACGTTTCCTTGCCTCGTCGCGCGTCATTCGGAATTGGTGCTTTAGGTGGATATCCGACGTCGAGAGAAACGTGTGAATGCGGACCTTCGGAGCCCCTTTCAATGCCTCCCAGGCTCGATCGATATCCTCCGGACGCGCCCGTGCCAAACTACAGATTGTCGGCCCTTCGACTTCCTGCGCGATCCGCTGCACCGCAGCAAAATCTCCCGGCGAACTATAGGCAAATCCAGCCTCGATGATATCGACCCCCAAGCGTGCCAGCTGCTTCGCTACCATGACTTTTTCTTCCACATTCATGCTGGCCCCAGGTGATTGTTCTCCATCACGCAAGGTCGTATCAAAAATCTTGATCATCCGTGTCATCGCGTCACCTCTCTTGTGTTCAAACTGATCAAAACTGCCGACCAGCAAGGCCGCAGGCGTACCCTCCGGGGTACATTGAGGAGGTTTTCAAGCCGAGAACGAGGCTGGTCGCTGTTTTCATCAGCCTGCATAAAAACAAAAAGCCTCCATCCCCACGCCCAGGGACGGAGGCTTGAGAAGCTCCGTGGTACCACCCTGATTTAGCTAAGAACAACGTACGCTGTTCGTAGCCCTTCATTTCGCCCGGTCACGGGGGCGAGGCGGAATCCATTACTCGGGTTTCATGGACTCTGGCTCAGAGGCGAGTTCAGCGTCACACAGGCTGGTTTGCACCATACACCAGCTCTCTCACTGCTGTGCAAATCGCTTACTACTCCTCGTCGAAGCCACTAGAACTTCGATTCACTGACGGATTGCTCCACCTTGGAAGCATGACGTTTCCCAGCCACCTTGGACAGAAATGCGACGAACCGTTCTGCCGGACCGAGTAAGGCATACCCGGCGAAGATGACAAAGAGCATAACTTGGGGCCAGGCGGCTATGAGCATGAGCGCCAAAATCCCCCACACCAGATAGGTGATGTGCTGGCCGCCGCGGAACTTCATATCTTTAAAGCTCCGATACTTGATGGTGCTCACCATCAAGAATGAAAGAGTCAGCGTAATGATCAGAACGAGGAGGGGCTTCACTTCCGTACCAATTCGGACACTATAGTGGTCGAAGATCACCAACGATGCCACGACCCCTGCCGCCGCAGGAATTGCCAATCCGGTAAAATACTTGCCGTCCGCCACGGCCGCAGACGAATTAAACCGAGCCAACCGGACCGCACCCATCGCCACATAGGCGAACATCACCGCCATGCCGAACATACCCTGTCCGCTCAACGCCCAGGAATAAATCAAGAGGCCCGGAGCAACCCCGAACGACACCACGTCGGACAAGGAGTCATACTCAAAACCGAAATGGCTGGTGCTATTCGTCAATCGCGCCGATTTTCCATCGAGCACGTCGAAGACCATCGCCACCAGGATGGCGACCGCCGCGACCATATAGTCCGCATTGAATACAGACAGCATTGAAAATACGCCGCACAATAGATTCCCTGTCGTAAAAAGGTTCGGAATCAGGTGCATGGCCGCCTTGCGCCGTTTCCCACCTTTTCCGAACGATTGGCGAAGTCCCGTGGTTTTCATGGCAACTCCCCTAGAATAGTCTCCCCACCTTTGACACGATCGCCAACTGCTACTTTTACAGTCGTCCCAATAGGAAGAAACGTATCCATCCGCGACCCAAATCGTATCAATCCAAATCGCTCACCACGCACAGCCCGATCTCCGGGGGAAATCCAACAGACAATACGTCTCGCAATCAACCCAGCAACCTGCACACACAACACCTTCGCGCCCTGCACTGTCCGAATCATCAGGGCATTTTGCTCATTTCTCAAAGTCGCATCCGGCCTGCTGGCTACGAGGAATAAACCCGGCTGATACTGAACATCCTCGACAAATCCTTCACAGGGGATCCGATTAATGTGTACATCGAACACGTTCAAGAAGATGGTGAGCCGAATGCTGCGATCCTTTATGAACCGTGGCTCGAATTCTTCTTCAATGGCAATCACTTTCCCGTCACCAGATGCTACGACAAGACGAGGCCCCTGAGGGATCACCCGGGAGGGATTGCGGAAGAACCAGGAGACAAACAGCGTCAGAATTGCCGCCCCGACCGCCACAATAACCCAGCCGAGCCATCCTGCCAGCAGTGTAACGCCAACAGCAGCCCCGATGAAGGGAATTCCTTCTTTGGCAAACGGGATGCCGATGGCACGATCCGCCACAGAGTCCTCAACCCTCAGTTCTTGTTCTTATCGACCAATTGGTCCTTCTTCAGCCAGGGCATCATCGCCCGCAGCCGGCCCCCGACCTCTTCGATGGGATGGGCTTCTCCTTTAGCCAACAGCGCATTGTAGACCGGACGGTTCGCTTGGTTCTCCAGCACCCACTCTTTGGCGAACTGCCCTTGCTGAATTTCACCCAGGATCTTCTTCATCTCCTGTTTCGTCTGCTCCGTCACTATCCGAGGACCACGGGTAATATCACCATACTTGGCCGTCGTACTGATAGAATACCGCATGTTGGCAATGCCACCCTGATAGATCAAATCCACGATCAATTTTACCTCATGCAGGCACTCAAAATAGGCCATCTCCGGAGAGTAGCCGGCTTCCACGAGCGTCTCGTATCCGGCCTGAATAAGGGATGTGAGCCCTCCGCAGAGCACAACCTGTTCTCCGAAGAGATCCGTCTCGGTTTCTTCACGAAAGTTTGTTTCGATCACACCAGCCCGCCCACCCCCAATCGCACTGGCATAGGCAAGCCCAAGTTGCTTGGTCGTTCCGCTTGGGTCCTGATGAATCGCGAGCAAGCACGGCACCCCGCTGCCCTTCGTATACTCCGATCGAACAAGATGGCCTGGTCCCTTAGGAGCGACCATGAAGACATTGATCGTGGGCGGCGGCACGATCTGCCCGAAATGAATGTTAAAGCCGTGGCCAAACGCGAGAGAGGACCCCGGCCTCAGATTGGGAGCGATATCCTGCCGATAGATGGCCGCCTGCGCTTCGTCAGGAGCGAGAATCATGATGACGTCAGACGCTTTGACGGCATCAGCCACCGGCATGACTTTCAGGCCACTTTGTTCCGCCTTCTTCCATGAAGCGCCTTCGCGCAACCCAATGACAACACTTACACCGCTCTCCTTCATATTGAGCGCATGGGCATGACCCTGGCTACCGTAGCCAATCACCGCCACCTTCCGGTTCCGAATCTGTTGAATATCAGCATCTTTATCGTAATAAATCTTCATCCTTCGCTCCTGGGTAACAACTCTGACGCTCGACTGAACTCTGATGTGGAAGACGAGCCCCCGTAGGGACTATTCGCGGGCAATCTTTTTCGCCTGCATCCCTGTCGATCGAATCAACTCGCGAGCAACCGCAACCCGCCCGGTACGGGTGAGTTCTTTGATTCCGAGAGGCTGCAGCAGATTGATGATCGCTTCGATCTTTCGAGGATCGCCAGTCACTTCAATGGTGTACGTTGCCGGCGTGG
The DNA here is from genome assembly GCA_013388555.1 of Nitrospirota bacterium. Lineage (GTDB taxonomy): Bacteria > Nitrospirota > Nitrospiria > Nitrospirales > Nitrospiraceae > Palsa-1315. The sequence goes on from JACAFD010000026.1 coordinate 26,887, forward strand.
AATCGATAACGTTGGCTCGGAAAATATCGGCAATCCGCAACGCTTCTGCACGATCTTCCGGCCTGGTATGCACCTTGATAAGCGCCGTCTCCCGCGAGACAAAATCGCTCTCATTCAGATCCACAACCTTGATGACATCGATGAGTTTATTGAGCTGTTTTACAATCTGCTCGATGATTCGTTCATCCCCGGACGTGACAATGGTCATCTGCGACATGGACGGGTCAAGCGTCGGCGCTACTGAGAGGCTTTCGATGTTGAATCCTCGACCGCTGAATAGGCCGGCGACGCGAGACAACGACCCAAACTTATTTTCCACGGTCACTGAAATAATGTGTTCCATACCCGATACGTATCTCCTGGCTCTAGCGATTAGGCCGTGAGGATTGTGTCCGAATCTTTCGGAGCCACCTGCCCCGCGCTTGTCGGCTTATTTTTCAAGGCCGGCGGATCCTCCAAAATCATCTCATGATTGCAGCCGCCAGCGGGAATCATGGGATAGACGTTTTCATACTGATATGTCGGTACATCGACAATCACCGGTTTGTTCACTCCAATCGCTTCTTTGATGACGGCATCAATCTCCGATGGCTTGTTGGCCCTGAGGCCGACCGCTCCGTATGCCTCTGCCAGCTTCACAAAATCTGGCGTCGTCTCCAGATAACTCGATGCATACCGACCTTCGTAGAAGAGATCCTGCCATTGCCGGACCATTCCGTGAAATCGGTTATTGAGGACGATAATCTTGACTGGCAGCTTATGCACGACTGCCGTCGCCATTTCTTGCATATTCATCTGGATGCTGCCGTCGCCTGCGATGCAGAGAACCAGCCGACCTGGAAATGCAGCCTGAGCCCCCATGGCGGCGGGAAACCCAAAACCCATCGTCCCGAGCCCCCCCGATGTCAACCAGCGATTCGGCTTCGCCAATTTAAAGTACTGGGCAGCCCACATCTGGTGCTGTCCGACATCGGTTGACACGATTGGGTCTCGATCTTTTGTAAGATCATAAAGCCGCCTGATGACATATTGTGGCTTGATCGGCCCATCCGTTTCTTGTTGATAGGCCAGAGGATTCGCCAGTTGCCAGTCGTGAATCTGATTCCACCAGGCCTTACGAAGTTCTTTCTGATCACCATTCACCGTGGCACGAAGAATCTGAATCAACTCACGAAGCACGGACTTGCAGTCTCCGACGATCGGAATATCAACATTAACATTCTTCCGAATCGAGGTCGGATCGATATCGATGTGGATGACCTTGGCATGCGGGCAAAACTCGGAGACTTTGCCGGTAACACGATCATCGAATCTCGCACCGATGGCGACGACGAGGTCGGAGTAGTGCATCGCCATATTCGCCCAATAGGTTCCATGCATCCCCAGCATACCTAGAGACTGCGGGTGTTCGCCAGGGAAGGCCCCAAGGCCCATCAGGGTCATATCGACCGGCATATGAGTCAGTTCAGCCAACTCCAATAATTCCTGCGACGCGCCCGAGAAGACGACGCCACCACCGACATAGAGTATCGGCTTCTTCGCCTTCGTCATGGCCTCAGCCGCTTGCTTGATTTGCCACTTATTCCCTTCATAAACTGGATTGTAGCTACGGATGGAGACGGAACTAGGATAGATGAATTCAGCCTTGTCCATGGAGACGTCTTTCGGAATATCCACTAACACAGGGCCAGGACGGCCGGTCGTCGCAATGTAAAAAGCTTCTTTGATCGTCGTCGCCAACTCGGCCACATTTTTCACAAGAAAGTTGTACTTGGTGCAGGGGCGGCTCAAGCCGACGTTATCCGCCTCTTGGAATGCATCGTTTCCGATAAGGTTGGTAGGAACTTGTCCGCTGAAACAGACCAGCGGCACGGAATCCATGTAGGCATCCGCCAATGCGGTGATGACATTCGTCATACCGGGTCCGGAAGTCACAAGGCACACCCCGGCCTTACCGGTCGCCTTGGCGTAGCCTTCCGCCATATGGCCTGCACCCTGTTCATGGCGAGTGAGAACCACCTCAATATCCTTCTGCTGATGAAGCATGTCGAAAATCTTCAGAACGACACCCCCGGGAAGCGCAAAAATCGTCTTTACGCCTTCCCGTTTGAGGCATTCGATGAGGATCTCAGCACCTGTGAGCTTCATAACAGAACCTCCATCCGTACCATCAGGAACAACCCAGCAGGGAAATTAGGGTAATGCGAAATGCTGCTTCTTGCCCTCATGGACCAGAGTCAGCATCCGCGTGCATTCAGAACATTCTGAAAAATCAGGGAGAAAGAGGTGTAATCCTATCACCACGCGTTTGAATACGTCAATACTAAGGCAGGGCAGGGATCATCTCTCCCTGAAAGTTTGCCCTCCACATGGTAACCTCCACACTTCAATTTGTCGGTCCTGAGGTACACCTCCATGAGCATACCTGTGCGTGTGACCATCCTGTCTCGTGATGACTGCCATCTCTGTACAGTCGTGTACCGGATTGCGCTGCATCTTCGGTCAGAAGTATCTATCGAAATCTGCAAGGTGTCCATAGAAGGTGATAGGGTCTTGATGGATCGTTATGGAGCAAGGGTTCCCGTTGTCCTGCTCGACGAGGTTGAACATTTCGCAGGGGCGGTGACAGAAGGGGAGCTACGTCGAGCGATTAAAAAAGCGCGGTGGAGAAGACCTATAAGCCGGATTCTGTCCCGTCTAGGATCTGCTCCCAACCGGGGATGATCATTTCTCTGGGATTCGAGTCACCTCGAACCTCAAGCGGCCTACCCGAAGACCTCGGCCGGGCCAGCCGGTTGCCGACCCCCCAAAGAAGGTCGACAGATGTCTTCCTATTTGGCCTTGCATCGGGCGACGCTTACCCTGCCGGTGATGTCGCCACCACCGCGGTGGGCTCTTACTCCACCGTTTCACCCTTACCTGAGCCAAGCTGACTGGATTAGAATCCCGTCGCCTCGCCCATCGGCGGTTTATTCTCTGTGGTGCTGGTGTCGGATCGCTCCGCCTGGGAATTGCCCAGCGCCCTGCCCATGAAGTCCGGACTTTCCTCTTAAAGCGTTACCGCCCCAAGCGATCACCCAGTCTTCTCCCTCGCGCCAACCTACTATAAGGCTGACTGTCCGTTCTTTCAAGGGCTCATCACGAATTCCTCGACCTACTGCACAGACGGCAACAAGGCTGCAGGCGCTGGAGACCTGGTCTGATAAATAGCCATGGCCTCCGGCATCCATTTTTTCAGCTGGGTGATGCGGGTCTCGTGGCTTGGATGCGTGGACAGAAACTCTGATGGCGCACCGCCGGACACCTGTCCCATCCGTTCCCACAACGCTACAGCCTCGCGCGGATCATAGCCCGCATCTGCCGCGAGGAGAATCCCAACATAATCCGCTTCTGACTCATGTTTTCGACTGAAGGGCAACAACACACCGACTTGTGCCCCCACACCTAGCGCCGCCATCGCGGCCTGGCCCAACATCCCGCCTCCGCCTTTTGTACTGGCGGCCGCCCCGACGATCTGAAGCCCGGCATTTGTCAGCTGGCCCTGGCTCATCCGTTCTGCACCGTGTCGAGCCAATGCATGAACGACTTCATGTCCCATGACGGCGGCTAGCCCTGCTTCAGTCCTGGCCATGGGGAAAATGCCTGTATACACCGCCATTTTGCCGCCAGGTAGCGCAAAAGCATTTGCCGTCTTGTCATCCTTGATCACCGTGACTTCCCACTGAAACTGCTGTGCCATCTCTGCATATTTCGATCGTTTTGCTGCCTCTATAATCCGAGCAGCGACCCGCTTGACTGGTTCGATCTCTCGTGGATCTTGCGACTGCCTAAGCTTGGGATCATTCTTCACTTGGCTATACGCCTGTGCACCTAACTGCATTTCCTCCGATACCGACGTCATCAACAACTGCGATCGCCCTGTGTACGGATTCGTTTCGCACCCACTGCCCGCCGTCATTCCGATTCCCGCGACGACTAACAGCACTCCGCGCGAGAACAACCTCCATGCCTGCATCGCCCATCCCTCTCAATAAAGACCCGGTGCCTTCGATCTGAGAAATTGACCGCCCCTTGAGGCTCTGTTAGATTACCGCGCCTTATTAAGAAACTCTACTGGGCCACGTACGAGTGACCAAAACCACTGAAAAAACACAGATAGAGCGGATCGGCATTGATGAGTCCGGCAAAGGGGACTATTTTGGTCCCCTGGTTATCGCCGCCGTCTTCGTCGACGCCACTACACAGAATGAATTGACCATCATGCAGGTTCGGGACAGCAAGAAAATCTCCGACGGCCGCATTCTCGACATGGCGCCTGACATCCGGATGATTTGTCCTCACAGCATCATAGCGATCGGCCCGCAGCGATACAACGAGCTGTACGCGAAGATCCAAAACTTGAATCGCCTGCTGGCCTGGGGACATGCCAAAGCCTTAGAGACCCTCCTGGACAGGGTCTCATGCGGGCGTGCAATCGCGGATCAGTTCGGCGACGAGCGGTTGATTCTGAACGCCCTACAGGAAAAAGGGCGCACCATCGTACTGGAACAACGGCATAAGGCTGAATCCGATCTGGCCGTGGCAGCTGCCTCGATCCTGGCCCGTGCGGAATTCCTTCAACGATTGAAACGTCTCTCGGATGAGATCGGCACGACGTTGCCCAAAGGCGCGTCACCAGCCGTTGAGCTGGCCGGACGCATGATTGTGAAGAAACATGGAGAGGAACGACTGGGGTCGATTGCCAAACTTCACTTCAAAACGACGCAGGCTGTTTTGAGAGAAACAGATTAAACCGACTCGCCAATCTCAAGGGCCGATGTCTTATCGAGATCGGGACCTGGCGTTGTCTCGACAGGAATTTCTCCATCCCAGTACAGCATCCGGCGGCAATAAGGACAGGTGTGGAGATCTTGAGAGCGTTTCACTTCTGTAATCAGTTGGGGGGGAAGCTGAAGCCGGCATCCGGAACAAATCCCTTCTTTGATCTGAGCGAGCGGTTGGTCCTTCCGCGCCGCTTTAATCGTGTTATAGCGGTTGAGGAGCCCTTTCTCCACATGCGCCGAACGGGCTTGGTATTGCGCTTCGAGATCGGCCAACTCTCGTGAGAGTGCACGCTCCAGTTCGTCAAGCGCTTGTTTTTCCTGTGCAAACGCCTTTTCGATGGCACTGAGCCTCTCTTGGGCTTCTTTCGCCATATGCTGCACTTGCTCGATCTTCTCCATACACAGCAAAATCTTCTCCTCGATATCCCCTTTCTTCTTGTTAGCAACCTCGATTTCGAACAGATGCGCCTGATATTCCTTGTTGGATTTCAACTCGGACAGTCGAGACTTCATCTTCTCCGTGTGCGCTTCATGCGCTTCAAGATCCTGTTCGTATGACCGCCGTTCTTTGTTCAGAATATCCACGGAAGCGCTGGTCTGTTGATGTAGTTGCTGAGCTTCTCGACGCGGGGATTCAACCGCTTGGAGTCGCTCTGGGATTTTTCGGCGCTGGTCCTTGATCTCCATGATACGGAGATCCAACTTCTGCAGCTCAAGAAGGGGGAAAAGATTCTGGTTCAACACACTCCTTTAGCTGTTGTTCTGCACAACGCTCTTGGCCTATGAGTTGCGCTGCCTCACTGGTGGGCCCACTAGGACTTGAACCTAGGACCAGCTGATTATGAGTCAGCCGCTCTAACCACCTGAGCTATGGGCCCAATCAGGCGGATGACTCTCGCACGCCTGTCCCCAGACACGAACGTGCGATTCTAGGCTGCCCACGGAACGGAGTCAAATCTCGGGGAACATTACTATTCCCGTCACAGACTTTCCACAAAGCTGCGCAATTTCTTGCTCCGACTCGGGTGGCGCAGCTTGCGCAAAGCCTTGGCTTCGATCTGCCGAATACGTTCGCGGGTCACTTCAAAATCCTGACCAACCTCTTCGAGGGTATGGTCGGTGGCTTCGCCGATGCCGAACCGCTTCCGCAGGACTTTCTCCTCCCGTGGCGTCAATGTTTCCAGCGCACTGTTGATCTGGCGCTGGAGATCGTATCGGATCGCTGCTTCCAGAGGGGAAACCGCCTTTTTGTCCTCGATAAAGTCTCCTAAATGGCTGTCCTCCTCCTCACCGATCGGAGTCTCCAGAGAAATTGGCTCACGAGCGATTTTCAAAATCTTCCGCACTTTATCGAGCGGCAGATCCATGCGTTCGGCAATTTCCTCCGGTGTCGGTTCGCGTCCGAGTTTCTGGACGAGATGACGGGAGGTTCGAATCAGCTTGTTGATCGTCTCTATCATATGTACTGGAATGCGGATTGTCCGTGCTTGATCGGCAATCGCGCGGGTAATCGCTTGACGAATCCACCAGGTGGCATAGGTACTGAATTTGTAGCCGCGCTTGTACTCGAACTTATCGACGGCCTTCATCAAGCCAATATTGCCTTCCTGGATCAGGTCAAGGAATTGGAGCCCCCGGTTCGTGTACTTCTTGGCAATACTGACGACGAGACGAAGATTGGCTTCAACCAGCTCGGCTTTCCCGCGCTTAACCTTGTCTTCCGCCACATCCAGATGCTTGACCGCGTCTTTAATCTCTGCGGCGGACACCAGGGCCTCTTGGGTTTCGAGTATGAGAACCCTGCCCTTCGCTGCTTGGTATAGTTTTTTAATTTCGTTGAGAGCCTCCTCCGAGCAGCTCGTCTTGCGTTTGACGGCGAGGAAGTCTTTTCGTGCGAGGCAGAGCTTCTTAAGGGCCTCGGCACCGGCCTCACCGCTGATCCCGAGCCGCCTCTGACAACTGACGATCTCTCGCTCCGCCGTTCGGATCTGAATGGCCAGCTCCCTCACACGCTGGACCATCCGATCCTTCAACACGCCATGCAGGTTGACGGACTCCATCTTCTCCACGACCTGATCGCGAATCGTATCGATCTGCTTCTTGATCTTCTTCTGCTTGACGGGGTCACTGTTGGCATGCCGAGCAACCTCGTAAAGACTCTTGAGGGAGGTCGAGATTTTCCTGACGGAGTTCAGTCCTTCGAGAGTCTTGACCCGAAGTTCTTCATAGTCTCGTTGGATTTGTTCTTCCTCGAACTCCTCTTCGGTCTCGACAATTGGCACGATCTCACGCACATCGATGGTCCCGTTCTTGAGCTGATCGTACAAGGCAAGGACAAACTCTATCGTCATCGGCATCCCATAAATCACCGAGGCGATGTCCCTCTTTCCCTCCTCAATACGTTTGGCTATCTCGATTTCTCCCTCACGGCTCAACAACGCCACACTTCCCATCTCTTTGAGATAGAGTCGGACCGGGTCATCGGTCCGGCTGAGTGCGCCGGGAGTTAGATCGATCTCTTTCTCTTCCTTCTCACTCTCCTCCCCGGCGCCAGTGCCGGCTTCTACCTCTGCTTCCTCAGCTTCTTCAGTTGCCTCTTCAGTATCCCTGGCTTTCCTGATTCGCTCCCCTTCTGGTGCATCGACAATCTCGATATCCATTTCGCCGAACATCGTCATGATGCTGCCGAACTGCTCTGAGGACACCACTTCCGCAGGCAACGTGCTGTTCAGCTCATCGTACGTCAAAAAGCCTTTCTCTTTTCCAATTGAGATCAGCCTCTTCACTTCGCCGAGCAACTCTGGTTTCGCCATGACTACTCCTTCACGAAGGACAACATCCCGGCGGGAGGCCGACCGGCTTTGTGTATTCGCAATTCATTTACTTGTGCATTCAGTATCCGCGCATCCTCCGCACGGCCGTCCCGTTCAGCAGCCTTGAGTTGCACAATCTTCTCTCGAAGTGCGGCTTCGGCCCGCTTCCGATCTAATGTCTCTAAACATCCGGCAACGTGAGCTTTCACGTCGTCGAAATGGTCTTCCCGCATGGACAGCTCCGTCGCCAGCGGCCCGCAATCTGGATGATCGACCACTTCGTCCAGCAACGCCCTGACCCCAACTCGGCCGTCTCGATCACGGTGTTTCAATGCTGCCTCGACCAGCAACCTACAGGCCTGAACGGAGAAGGCCTCCGGCTGCAACCGTTGTATATCGGCCGATGTCAGATGCCCGTGCAGTAACAAATAAACCAGATCCCGCTCTTCGCTCACACCCTTGAACATCGCCGGTATAGCGCCAGACGATTGAACTGTCGCTGGTCGACGTCCCTCCGACTGGGTTAACGCCGGATACCGCTCGATTAATCGTTGCTGACTAATTCCCAGTCGTTCGGCTACTACCCGAATCCGTTCCTCTCGTTCGATCGGATGCTCGCTTTTTTGCAGAATCCGCAGCACATCGTCCACGCTGCGGATTCGCCCCTCGATCGTACCGGACTCCGCTGTACTCAAACAATGCTCGAGGGAAAAATCCAAGAGGCTCGGTGACTGCTCTTCCAATCGAGCAAAAGCTTCCGGTCCTTCCTTCCGCACGTAGGTATCGGGATCCTCTCCGGCCGGCAATGTGACGACCTTCACCCCAATCCCGCTGTTGACAAACAGATCGAGCCCTCGCAGTGCTGCGCGAACCCCCGCCTGATCCGGATCAAACAACAACACGACCTTCGAGGCAAACCTTCTCAACACCTGAATATGCTCCGCTGTCAGTGCGGTCCCTAGCGTCGCAACCGTATGGGTGAGTCCGGCTTGATGAAGCGCGACGGCGTCAAAATATCCTTCCACCACAATTACGGTCTTGAGCCGAGCGACCGCTTCCCGTGCAAGGTCCAACGCGTAGAGTGTCTGCCCCTTCTTAAACAATGGAGTATCTGGCGAATTCAGGTACTTTGGAGTTCCCTCCCCAAGAATGCGTCCCCCAAAACCGACCACCCACTTACGCAAATCCCTGATAGGAAACATCACTCGGGCGCGGAAACGATCGTAGGCTCCGGACGCATGTTCGCGTGCGACGGTCAACCCTACGGCGGCCAAATCACTCTGTGCAAAACCCTGCTTGGTCAGTGCCTTGATGAGCCCATCCCACTCAGCCGGTGCACAACCGATATCAAATCGATCGATTGTCCCAGCATGAATGCCCCGGTTGGCCAAATAGTCCCGTGCCGTTGCCCCAGTCACCTCATCCCGCAAATTCTGTCGAAACCATGCTGTCACCGCCCGATTGAGCGGTTCAAGGCGAATCGCCTGGGCCGCTTGAGGCCCCGCGCTTGGCCCACTATCGGGTACATCAATCCCGAATTTCTGTCCGAGCTCACGGACCATCTCGGGAAAGTTCGCGCCGGTTATCCGCATCAAAAATGTAAACACGTTACCGCCCGCGCCGCATCCGAAACAATGAAAGATCTGGCGTGACGGACTGACCGTAAAGGAGGGTGATTTTTCCTGATGGAACGGACAGAGACCTTTCAAGTTCTGGCCGGCCCGAGTTAAGCTCACGTGCTGACCGATCACTTCGGCAATATCGACCCGATCTTTGACTTGACTGATCACGTCTTCAGAAATCAGACCTCGGCCCACGGGAGTCGCAGCTCCTGTTTCCCCACTCGGCATCGGCAAGAATGATGCACGTAAGTGGTCGTAAAATAGACCGGTCAGGCTAACAGACGGATAAGAAATCTGTCAACGTTGCGAAAAGGCGTTATCAGCTCCGTTTCGGCATACCCTTCCTTAAGGGTTCACCCCTGAAAGAATTCACCGCGCACCCCCCTCCTTCGGGTTAGCCTATTTGTGGGCTATCCTGCTCTAGGTCTTGGGCGTATGCTACTTTTCTATTGGAGAGCCATTTTATGAACTGGAGATACTGATGGCCATCGCACCACAATCTCCCCCCTCCAAGTCAAAACATGCTCGATTCGTGTTTCGCCCCTACCGGCGCATACCGACCTGGCGCGTCCTTTATTATCTCAGCAGGGAATTTGTGGGGAAGGGTGTCGTAACCAATCTGTCTCAATTGGGGATGCGCGTTCAAGGCGAACATGCGGTTGAACCGGGCCTCAATATGGCGTTGCGCCTCACGCTCGCTGATGATGGCCCGACCGTGGAAATTGAACTAGCAACGGTCCGGTGGGTGGAGGGATATGATTTTGGGCTGGACTTTGTCCACATTAACCCAGTGGCCACGAAACACATTGCCGATCTCTTGAACCAGAAAATCCGCAGCTCTCCGTTATCTTACTGAGAGACGCTCCCAGCTTCACTCCTTGTTCCTCTGCCACTCCGCACCCCATTGCTTGACGCTTCTTCCAGCCCACTGCTATATTTCAATTTCGGCGTTCACTGGCTTACCGCTTGTCTTCGTTACCCATGCTTGAGCCTCAAGGAAAAATCTGGATGGATGGGGCGTTCGTCAATTGGGCGGATGCGCATGTTCATGTGATGACCCATTCGCTCCATTATGGGCTGGCTGTGTTCGAAGGGATCCGCTGTTACAAAGGGAAATCCGGCTCCGCGATTTTCAGGTTGCAGGAGCACGTCGATCGGCTGTTCGATTCCGCCCATATCGGTATGATGCACATGCCCTTCGACAAGAAGCAGGTCGCAGAAGCGATCGTGGAGACAGTGCGGATCAATAAGCTGGAGGCCTGCTATATTCGCCCGCTTCTCTATATCGGGCACGGAGCAATGGGGGTCTATCCCGGCGACAACCCGATCAAACTGGCTATCGCTGCCTGGACGTGGGGCGCCTACCTCGGAGACGATGCGCTCGCGAATGGAATGCGAGCCCGCGTGTCATCGTACACCCGTCATCACGTCAATGCCTCGATGACGAGAGGCAAGATTTCCGGCTACTACGTGAATTCGATTCTCGCGAAACGGGAAGCGAAAGCGGACGGGTACGATGAAGCTATTTTGCTCGACGCCGAGGGATATGTGTCCGAGGGAACCGGCGAGAACATCTTCATTGTGCGTAAAGGACGAATCAAGACCACGCCGCTCACCTCGATCCTCGATGGCATCACCAGAAGCTCTGTCATTGATTTGGCACGGGAGCAACGGATTTCCGTGGTGGAGGAGCGCTTCACACGCGACGACATGTATATCGCAGATGAAGTGTTCGTGACCGGAACCGCAGCCGAGCTGACGCCGGTGCGGGAGATCGACAACCGTCGCATTGGCACCGGTGCGCCAGGTCCGATTACGCAGTCTCTGCAGAAAACATTCTTCTCCATCGTGCGCGGGGAAGACTCTTCCCACGAAGCATGGCTCACGCGCATCTAGATAAACGCCGAGTTCTTTCCGCCCTCACGTTCCCGTCCCATGCCCGCCATTCTTGACTTCGGTCATCGCTCGCAAAGTAACATGGGCTCATACCGGTTTGTGAGTTCATCTGGTTGATCAGGCAAACATTTTCATGGTGCAGTTAATGTTTGCCTGAGGACGAATCGCTTGGAGCGTGGCTCTCGGCAGCCGGGGCTGTCGGGGTAGCGGGCGGGGCTTCTGGGGGGCTCTGGGGAGTCTCTTTCTTTTTGAGGTCGATGACTGTGGAGGAAAACGCTTGCTCTTTTGCAAGGATGGCCAACCCGAGCGAGGTCATCATAAACACGGCAGCGACGACGACAGTGAATTTACTCAAAAAATTGGCGGGGCCCCGGCTTCCGAAAACCGTCTGACTGGAGCCCCCGAATGACGCTCCGATCTCGGCACCCTTTCCCGATTGCAAGAGAATCGCGCCGACCATGAGAATACAGATCAACACATGAATAACGACGAGAAGAGTATACATAGCACTCCGATCAGTTAGACCCGCTGTATCTGAGCAAAGAGAATGATTGTAACAAACGACTCGGGAATGAGACAAGCCCCACCCACTAGTGCCCCGTCGATAGCATCCGAAGCGAGAAGCGACTCGATGTTCTTGGGCGTCACGCTTCCGCCGTACAAGATTCTGATAGCCGACGCCGTCTTGCTGTCCCAGCTGGTTTCTATGAACAAGCGGATCGAGCGATGCACGGCCACAGCCTGCTCCGTGGTAGCACTTTGTCCTGTGCCGATAGCCCAGATCGGTTCGTAGGCGATTGTGACAGTCGCCAGATCTTGTTTGGTCAACCCAGCCAGCCCGCCGCTCAGTTGTGCTGTGACAACCGATTCCGTTTGGCCCGCCTCGCGTTCTGCCATCGATTCTCCCACGCAAAGGATTGGCGAAAGCCCATGCCGCAGCGACGCCAGAACTTTCTTCTGAATATTCTCATCTCGTTCGCCGAAGAACGTGCGACGTTCAGAATGGCCAACGATCACGTAACGGCAGCCCAATTCGCGCAGCATAGGAGCAGACACTTCTCCGGTGAAGGCCCCTTTCGTTTCCCAATGTACATCCTGTGCGCCCAGGCTGATCCAGGAAGAGGGGCCCAAGGTGTTGCGTGCCGATTCGAGGGCCGTAAAAGGTGGCGCGATGACTACTTCGGCGTGAGGCGATGCAGACATTCGCTCCTGGAAGGCGCGAATGAAGGCCACGGCCTCCGAGGCCGTCTTATTCATCTTCCAGTTGCCGACGATGAGGAGTCTGCGCATGGTGTCTCAAGAGTGGAATGGAAGGCGTGAGCTCTGGAGGCTGTCAGCGAAAGATGCTTACGCGACTCGATTCGGAAGGGCGACCAAGCCGGGGAGTTGTTTACCTTCGAGCAACTCCAGTGCAGCGCCGCCGCCGGTTGAGATGAACGACATATTCTCCGACTCGCCGGCCCGATGCACGGCCAGAGCTGTTTCGCCGCCGCCGACGATTGTCAGGGCATAGGCATCGGCGATTGCGTGAGCCATCGCAAGAGTGCCTCGGGCATAGGCATCGATTTCGAAGACTCCCATCGGTCCATTCCACAGAATTGTCTTCGCGTTTTGGACTGCCTCGTTGAAGAGTTTCACAGAGGCCGGGCCGATGTCGAGGGCATACCACCCATTCGGAATTTCCTGGACTGGAACAATCTTCGATTCCGCCCCAGGTTCGCGGCTGGCCGCAACGACACAATCGACCGGCAGATAAAATTTCACACCGCGGGAAAGAGCATGGTCTTCGATGCCTTTGGAGAAGTCCAACATGTCGTTTTCGACCAGGGAGTTGCCGATCTCCATTCCCTTAGCCTTTAAGAAGGTAAAGGCCATGCCACCGCCGATAATGACTTTGTCGACACGCTTGCCAAGATTCTCGATAACGCCGATCTTTCCTGACACTTTCGCACCGCCGAGAACGGCAACGAAAGGCCTAACAGGGTTCTCGACTGCTCCTTCAAGGTATTCGATTTCTTTCTTGAGGAGGAATCCGGCGGCAGAGACGGGAATGTATTTGGTGATGCCGACGGTAGAGGCATGGGCCCGATGTGCGGTGCCGAATGCGTCATTGATATAGACGTCACCGAGGGACGCCAGCGCTTTCGAGAAGGTGTTGTCGTTGTCCTCTTCACCCTGATGGAATCGGAGGTTTTCAAGGAGCAGGACGTCGCCCGGCTGCATCCTGGCAACAAGCCCTTCCGCTGCCGGGCCGATGCAATCCGGTGCAAACAGAATCGTTTTGCCCATAAGCCGTCCCAGGCGTTTTGCCACGGGTGCGAGACTGTACTTGGGATCGACCTTTCCGTTAGGTCTCCCTAGGTGAGAACAGAGGATTACCTTGGCGCCGTCATCGACGGCTCGATTGATGGTCGGCAGCGTCGAGCGAATACGGGTGTCGTCGGTGATTTGGTGTTCATCGTCCAATGGGACGTTGAAGTCGGCTCGGATGATGACGCGCTTGTCTCGCAGTACGACATCGTCAATCGTTTGCTTACGCAGTTTCATGGGGACTCCGTCAGGTCTGTCCTTCCAGGAATGGGAGTCAGCGTGAGACAGAATCAGGCTGAGGCAGGAATTGCCTCGCGGCGCTCAATGCCCTGTTGCTCTTGCCGCGATTACCTTGATCAGGTCTCGAACCCTGCATGAATACCCCCACTCGTTGTCGTACCAGGCCGTGACCTTGACGAGCCGTTTGTCGATGACCATTGTGAGAGGAGAATCTAATGTGGCCGAATGGGAATCACCTTTCTGGTCGATCGAGACAATCGGGTCTTCATAATAAAGCAGAATGTTTTTCATCGGGCCGTTCGCCGCTTTTCGGAAAGCCGCGTTGACGGAGGCGAGGTCACAGTCCTTTTCGGTTTCGACGGTCAGATCCACCAGCGAGACATTCGGCGTCGGCACGCGAATGGCCATGCCGTCGATCTTACCCTTGAGCTGTGGCAGCACCAAATGCAGTGCCTTTGCCGCGCCGGTGCTGGTCGGGATCATCGACATCCCTGCCGCTCGCCCGCGCCGCATGTCTTTGTGGGGGAGATCGAGTAACTGCTGATCGTTGGTGTAGGAATGAATCGTGGTCATGAGGCCGTGCTTGATGCCGAAATTATCTAACAGAACTTTTGCCACGGGCGCGAGACAATTGGTCGTGCAGGAGGCATTGGAGATGATGTGGTGTTTGTTCGGATCGTAGGCCTCGTCGTTGACGCCCAATACAATTGTGACATCCGGGTCCTTCGCCGGCGCGGAAATGATGACGTGTTTGGCTCCGGCAGAGAGGTGCTTCCCTGCGCCTTCACGGTCGGTAAACCGGCCAGTCGATTCGATAACGACATCCACCCCCAAATCCTTCCAGGGAAGGTCTTTCGGGTCCTTTATCGCGAGCACTTTAATAGGTTTCCCGTCGACAAGGATCTGGTCGCCTTTAGCCTCAACATTTCCCGGCAACGTTCCGTGTACCGAGTCATATTTCAAAAGATAGGCAAGCGTCTTCGCATCTGTCAGATCATTAATCGCGATAAAGTGCAGGTCAGGGTCAGCGAGTGATGCCCGCAGGACGTTCCGTCCAATCCGTCCGAATCCGTTAATACCGATCCGAATAGCCATGATGAGTGATCCTCACGAAAAAAGCCGGCGAAACATACCTGCCAGAGTGAGGCCGATAGTATCGACGCTCCAGGGCCTTGTCAAGTTCTACCAAGATGGTAACCATGCGGGGGATCAGAGAAGTTTCACTGCCCCCAGCCCTCTGTTCGCAGAGCAAGTGCAAGAGCCGCGACCCCGATGTTGCGTCTCTGTCGCTGGGTTCGTTAGAGTTCGCTTGATCCATCCTAAGACGTTCTCCTCTGAGGCAGCGGTGAATCTTTTCGATCAGACAACGATGGTATTGGAGTGGCCCAGACTGCTCGAGGCCCTTGCCGGACACGCCCGTTCGACTATGGGGGCGGTCCGTTGTCGTGCCCTCGAATTGGCAACCAACCTCCACGATGCGCAGCAGCGCCAACAGGAAACAACGGAAATGGGACAGCTACAAGCATCCGGCGAGGCTTTGCCAACCTTGGCATTTCCAGATGTCCGAGACCCACTCGCCCGGGCGAGGAAAGGGGCGTCTTTGGAAATCCACGAACTTCGGGATTGCGCAATGGTGCTGGAGTTATTGGAGGAATGCGGACGTTTTGTGGAGCGGCATCACGATGACGTCCCAACGCTCGTATCCGTTGCGCACGACCTGCGATCAATCAGAGAATTGCGACCCGTCAAAGCCGCTCTAGATGCGGCGATCCACCCCGACGGCTCGATCAAGGAGTCTGCGACGCCGGAATTACGACGCTCGACCCACCAGGCTCAATCGCTCAAACAGGAGATGCGCCATCAGGTAGATCAAATTCTGCATTCAGGTCGCTATGAGGAAATCTTACAAGAGAAATATTTCGCCCAGAGAGAAGGACGCTATGTCATTCCGGTGAAGGCCGACATGAAGGGACGGGTGTCGGGAATCGTCCATGACATCTCGGCAAGCGGAGCCACAGTCTTTCTCGAACCGCGCGAGCTGGTCGACCTGAATAATTCCATTAAAGTGACGGATCTTGAGATCGAGCGGGAAGTGCGACGCATTCTCCGTGAGTTGTCCGCCCTCGTCGCAACACAATCCGATGTCCTGTTGGCTGGGCTCGATGCGCTGACCCTGCTTGACTGCATCTCGGCACGGGCATCGTTCGGTCGTCAGCTGAAGGCTCATCCTGTCAGGCTCAACGACAAAGGGCGCATCCGACTGCTGCAGGCCAGGCATCCTTTGCTGGTGTTGTCGAACAAACAGGTGGTGGCCAACGATATTCTCCTGGATGAGTCGATCCACGTGCTTGTCATCTCCGGTCCTAATACAGGCGGGAAGACCGTAACTCTCAAAATCGTCGGGCTCTTTGCCTTGATGGTCAGGGCCGGATTGCATCTGCCCTGTGACATGGGGTCCGAAATGGCGATCTTCTCCGGCATTTATGCTGATATCGGCGACGCTCAAGACCTGGCCCATGACCTCTCCAGCTTCTCCGCGCACATGACCCAGATGATTCAGTTGCTGGAGGAAACGGGTCAGAGGCGCAGAGACAACATGAATACTGTTCCGCAGCAACCGCTGCTCCTCCTCGACGAACCGGTGACCTCGACCGATCCAACAGAAGGAGCTGCCCTTGCCGAAGCCTTACTCTGCCGGCTAGCCACGCTGGGAATGAAGGTCATTGCAACCACTCACTATGGGTCGCTGAAGGCCTTGGCCCACACGATGCCGGGCTTCGCCAATGCCAGCGTCGAATTCGACGTTGTGACCCTCTCGCCTACCTATCGCCTCTTCATGGGGATACCAGGCGGGTCCTCTGCGCTTGAGATTGCCGGACGACTAGGCATGGACCGAGTGTTGCTCAATGAGGCGAGGCAAAGGCTCCATAAAGACGAACGTGTCATGGAAGCGATGCTGCACGATTTGCAAGCAACGCAGCGCAAGTTGGCCGACGACCTGGCCAAGGCTGTCGAGGCCAGGAGTGAAGCGGAACAAGCGGAACAGCGAGTGAAAGCACAACTGGCCCATCTGGAAGAAACCGAACGTGAAGCGCAGAAGAGTCTCAAACGAAAACTCAGCGAACAGTTCAGCCGCGCAAGGGCAGAGGTGCAAGCCACGGTCGATACCGTCAAAGGCGAGCAGAAATTGATTAAGGCCAAAGCGGCAAAGCAACGATTGTTCGAGCTTGAGGCGCGGACGAGAGCCGAAATGGCTCCGCCCGTTATGCCGATTCCGCTAGCACAGTTGGGAGTGGGAGATCAGGTCGAAATCAGCGGGCTTGGCATAACCGGCACGCTCCTCGAAACGCCACAGGGAAAGAAACGTGTGAGGGTAAAGGTGGGGGATGGAGAAGTGCTCGCCACAGTGGCGAATCTCGTTGGTCTCTCACGAAAGCATGTTGCACCGCCGAAGCCAGTGCCATCGTCATCAAGCCCCAGCCGGTTCTCGTCGGGCGGTGGGCTGGGACTCGATGAACAGACGGTTGTGGATGTTCGAGGGAAGGCGTCGAACGAGGCGTTGGATGAGATGGTTACAGCGCTGGATCGTGCGACTATGGCTGGCGCGCCGTTTCTTCGCATCATTCATGGCCATGGCACGGGGAAACTCAAAACGTCGTTGCGAGATTATTTGAAAGACTCGCCCTATGTGGCGGAGTTCCGTGCAGGAGATCGGGCAGAAGGCGGGGATGGGGTGACGATTGTGCGGTTGCGCTAAAAAAAGGTGAGGGCTAGATGGCCTCGCCTGGGTTGATGGCACGTCATAGGGAATCGATTGCGAAGCAGTCGGAAGGTCATGTCTATTCTCTTCTATTGAGGCGCGTCATCATGGCACCTAAGCCCAATACGATAGCCAAAAAAACCAGGAGTATCGCCGTTAACGAGCCAAGCACGCAGGAAAAATCCTTGTTGCAGAGATCAAACATATATTGCCAAAACCCCCACATTTTGGTCTGAGCTAGGGTTTTTACAAACATCGTATCCCCTCCTTGGCACTTCTCTTCGGTCCTAGGGTACAGAAACCAGCTAGGTTAGCGATTCAACGGCAACGCGTAACCGCTCAGTCAGTTCCGTCGCCGCTGCCGGATCTTCCCGGGCGCGCGCGACTTCGATCGGTTCTCCAACGATAACTCGCAACTTCGGGAAGCCGATTCTGCCGCGCGCGAGAGCTCGTGCCGTCCCTACAAGGCGGGCTGGCACAAGCGGCGCCCCCGTTACGAGCGCCATGCGCGCAGCACCCCTGTGCCAGACACGGTCGCCGCTGACCGCACCCTGCGGGAAAATCACCACCGCCTGTTCTGCATCGAGTGCCTACCGTACCTGCGCGAGCGCGAGATGGTCGCTCCGCCCCCTCTCAATCCGGATCGCTCCGAGTCCGTCGAGCATCCACGCGAGCAGTCGGGATCGCCAAAGCTCTGCCTTCGCGAGAAAACGCAGTTCCCGCGAGAGGGCTGCCCCGAGGACGATCCCGTCAAGTACGGAGTCGTGATTCGGCGCGACGACCACAGGTCCGGTGACGGGGAGGCGATCGGCGCCGACCACTTCGAGTCGATAGACAGCGCGCACCCAGTGGCAGAATGTCTGGCGAACTTGTGCGTAGGTCGGAGCGGAGAACGGCAGGAGGCTGGTAGCTTTGTTTGCCTGTCGACTGACAAGGGTGTCCATCAAGAATTCCATCAGACCTCCTCCTCATCATTCGCTACTGTGCTCACGCGCCACATTGGTCGTTTGACCGTCTTGTGACAATCCCGCTCATTCATGCTTGTCACCCGCTTCTGTGGCTCACCGAGAAGGCAGATCCCTCCGGGGTGAAGAGAGGGACCTGTCTACCTCAGCGTGAGACGCCCGCGTAGTTGCAGCGTCACATCGCCCGCCTGTTTTTCTCAGTCTGGCTCCTGGCCCCCCTGTTCAGCCAAAGGCCTGTGCCGGTGGCCGCGCACCGTTAGGGCTCACCTCTGGGTTCTGTCTCGTGTTGCCATCCTCTCCAGGCATAGAAAAACCCCACCGGCGCACTGAGGAAGCAGATCCATGCCAGCGGCGACGATTCCGCGAACAGCCAACCGGCAAGAGCGGTATAGATCATTCCTCCAACAAAATAGAGGTACCAAGGAATCTTCCCCTTGTTGTTCAACACCATGTTGCTGTGTGATGTCATGTGATCCCTCCTAAGCATCTGGTGATCCCGAATGACGGATGGCTGGCGTTCTACGAACGGGGAGCCGCAGTCCACAAGCCACGCACCCACTGCGATCGTAGGAGCTTGTAGACGAGCCAGCCAAAGAACAGCAGGCCCACCAGCGGTCCCACTATGGACAGCACCAGCTTCTGATAATCGATCATGTGTACCCGCAGAAGATACTGCGGCCGTCGTAGCAGATCCCGCTTCTCCGACTCAATGGTGACCGTATAGAGGCCCTCGTTCAGCCGGACTTCGCTCCTGAGCACGCCATCCGGATGGAAGATCGGATGTACGTCCGCCACGATCTCACCCTCTTCCTCATTCTTGGCGTTGCCCCTTATGACCCGCATCCCAATCGGCTCGTTGCGTAGCGATGGGTCTACCAGGTCCACGACCAGGAATGTCTCACCTTCCTGAGGAATCTCCGTGCAGTATTGATTTTGTGTCTCGTATTGGGGTTGATGGGCACTGAAATGCACCATGCTCTCCCCTGCCAGGCGCATGCAGGGATCCTGTTCCATATCGGCGCCACCATGGGCCGCGGCGCTGCCGGGGTGTGACAGAGCTGCCACAAGCATGAGTACCGTTACGCCAGCCCCTGTCATGTGCCTAATCATGGCAAACCCTCCTCTTTTGGGCCGTGAGATGATCCGCTATTCGGTCCACCCACGATGACAGAGCTCCGTGCACGGTGGTCAATGTCTGGGTGGGTGCGACAACTGACGACGTGATATGCCGGTGCGCAGCAATCACTGGATCGACAATTGCTCCACAGTTGATGCAACGCCATCCAGTAAACTCGTAGTCACTCGAGAGACCTTCAAAATCTTCAAACAGCTCAAATACCATCAATCCATCACACCGTAGGCACGTCATCTGGTGCCTCCTTCTTTGACGGGACCTTGTGTCTGATCCTCCATGACCCTTTCCACTGTTCCTCCTCCTCAGCAAAGCCGTTCCATTCAGCCTTAGCCTTTGAAGTAACCAGTAGCAAGTACCAGGCACATCACAGCGATGGCACCAAGAACGATGAAAATGATGTGTTTCATGGCGTCACCTCAGGGTCTGAGGAGACCCGTTGCCAGTGCCAGGCACATCACAAGTACACCACCAAGAATAATGAAAATGACGCCCTTCACGGAGTGATCATTTTTTTGAACCGTCGTACCTGGCATTTGAACCCTCCTTTCTTATGTGTCGCTGTTGGTTATCAGAATTGCATCGCCTCATTCTTCTCCACCTTTTTCACGTACCATCCACTCCCGTATGTAGGGCCAGCAATGGAGGAACTCGACTCCCTCTTGCTCACAGGCGTTCAGAAATCGAACGGTCTCGACGTCCACGAGCGTCACCCCACTGAGGTCCAGCACAATCCGCGACTGAGCCGCTTCTAGTTGTGTCTTCAATTCATCCAGATGCGTCGATTTCAGCCGACCACTCACACGAATCATCGTCTTGAGACGGTGGGTTTCCTTTTCAATCCTTACTGTCATGTGCAACCTCGGCGATCCAGATGGCCAAGAGTATTGCAATCAAGAGCCCAGTTGTAAGCCATTGATAGACTTGCGCTTCGTATGTGAAATGCTGCCGAACTTTCAGCATTTGCTGGATTATCGGCAAATTAGCAGAGGTATCCGATAGGGGTTCTCTTCGTCGATTCGATTATGTGGGTGATGGCGAGGAGAGCTCAAAAAAACAGTCGAAATCAGAAGGAATGATTCGCAAGAGACAGGATCTTACGATTGGCGGGCAACAGTTATCGGCCTCGTTATCGTGTGTATTCAGTTTGTCGAGTCTTAAAACGATGTTTGTTGATTCCCAGGGCCGTGATTTTTGACTCCAGCGTCTGCCTCGGAAGCCCGAGCTTGGCAGCAGCGCCAGTAGGGCCCGCGACCTGGCCTCCGCAATCCGCCAATGCGGCTTCAATGATGTCCTTTTCATGCTCGGCAAGCGTGGCGCCTAAGGGAACCACCGACCCTGACAGCCGGTGCTTTTCCCGTTTTAACCAGGTCTCGTCGACGGAAAATGTTTCGCTCTCGCACAGCACGATAGCTCGCTGGATGACATTCTGTAGTTCGCGAATGTTGCCAGGCCAGTCGTAGGCCTGAAACAGCTCCAGGGTCGTTTTCTGTATGTTCCTGATCTTTTTCCCGGCCTTTTTCGCATAGCGCTCAACCAGGTACGTGATGAGTAACGGAATATCGTCCATCCGTTCGCGTAACGGGGGGACCTGGATTGGAAAGACATTCAGCCTGTAAAAGAGATCCTGGCGAAATGTGCCTGCCGCCATGGCTGCCTTCAGATCGCGATTCGTGGCGGCCAGCACGCGCACATTGACGGAAATCGATTGGCCGCCGCCGACCCGTTCAATTTCTCCCTCTTGGAGCACTCTCAGCAAAGCGATTTGGGTCTCGGCCGGCAGGTCCCCGATCTCGTCAAGGAAGATTGTCCCCCCATCCGCCAGCTCAAACCGTCCCAGACGCCGTTGCAGCGCACCGGTGAATGCGCCTTTTTCGTGCCCGAACAGCTCGGAGGCAATGAGCGAAGCTGGGATCGCCGCACAATTGACGGTAATAAACGCCCGAGAGGACCGTTTCGAGCGCCTATGAATGGCCCGTGCGATCAGCTCCTTGCCCGTCCCGGTCTCACCCAGCACGAGTACGGTGGAATCCGACGGTGCCACCTTGGTAACTTGGGTCAATATTTTGCGGATGACGTCCGATGAGCCTACGATTTCTTCAAACATCGAAGACTGATCGATCTCTTCGCGCAATGCCAAGTTTTCTTTTTGAGTTCTCTCTTCGGCCCTCTTGCGATCGTCGATGTCGGTCCCTGTCGCGTACCATCGAATGATCCGTCCTTCTTCGTCCCGCAAGGGGTTATAGCGGATCAGAAGCCACCGATACTGCCCATCCTTACGGCGAGCACGTAGCTCCAATTCAAATGGGGCTTCGCGTCCGAGCGCATGCTGGCGCTCGTTCTGTGATCTCTCGATATCATCAGAATGAAAAAATCGTGCGCGAAAGTCATCCGCCATGACGTCTTCTAAGCTTAGGCCACTATATTCGAGGACAAATCGATTCGCATAGAGGGTTTTCCCATCGGGTCCCAGAACACAAATGAGTTGAGCGATCGCGTCGGTGATGCGTCGCAGCTCCCGTTCATCTTGGCGGAGCTTCTCCTCCCTATGCTTATGTTCAATCGCGACCGTCGCCAGATGCGTGATCTGTGCGATGAGGTGTTGATGGTACGCACTCGGGCTACCAGGTTCGCGCGAGTAAATCGCAAATGTGCCCAATACTTTTTCACCGGATGACCGTATCGGAGTGGACCAACAGGCCCGCAGTCCATGAGCCATTGCCAGCGTGCGCCATTTATATGTGTCCCATCTTGTGTCCGATGCGACATCGGCGGCAATCACTTGTTTTTTGAGAAATGCCGCCATGGCGCAGGGACCCGAAAAGAGATTCACGGGTCTGCCATGGATCGACTCGTTATAGCTGAGGGGAAGGCTGGGCGCTGCGCCGTGCTGCAGTCGATTGCTGATTGGATCTACCAGCACAATTCCACACAGGGATCCGCTCGCAATATTTTCGATGAGTCGGCACAAGGCATCAAGGAATTCTGAGAGCGTACATCCCGTGGCGAGCATCTCAAGAAGGCGATTTTCTCCGGCCAGCAATGCCTCGGCCCGTTTAGAGTCTTCAATAGCGGTGCGAGAGAGGTCATCGTGCATGGCTGATCGTTGATCGGCTTGATGGTGACGGTCGGTGTTCATATGTTCTCTCCTGAACAGGGATAGCTTTCCTCAAGACCAACAACGAGGAAGCTTGTCCGAGCATCGCCACGCCGGGGAAAGGACAAACGTTCTATGTTACCGTCATTTGCCCGACATCCACTCTCCTGGCTAGTCTTCAACAGAGGTCGTACACGTCCTGCAAATCATACGCCCGATACTCACCAAAAACAATTGGACCATCATTCAGCGGTCAGCAGTTGAGGAAGTCATCAGCCACACCAAGTTGTCTTCAATTATTCACCATGGCAATCGGCCCCCGCATGAGATGAACTGCCTTCCAGTCTACGATGCAGACGTTTGATACCTCTCATGCTTCTTCGCCCAGTTGCTCCCCCAGCCTGTCTATGTTGCAAATGCTGATTTCTCGGCATCGTGCTGAGATTTCAGCAGATCGCCACTGACACTGTATTTTCCGCTCAGAGATCCTGAACGACATTGTTGATTCCTTTCGAATTTCAGCAGTATCGAGGCTAAGTCACGCGCAAGCTCTGCTGGAATGTGAATTGCTCAAGGACATCATCATGAATTGACTGTTGCAACTGTGGGTCAAATAGGAAGAGGAGGTGAAAATGACAGATCTTAGTCCACCGGCTACAAGGGCCCGCCTACGATCTGACGGATCGTCTTTGATACTATCCGTCGCACGGGTCTTCAGTGCCAACGCATAGGGGTGTTTCTTGAGTACTTAAAAGGAGGGAGGGAACATGGCGAGTACAACGTTCGGAGGGAGCGACAAGGGGTATGACATGTCGCTCTGGTACGATTCGAAGATCTTCAAGGTCAGTTGGTTTGCGATGCTCTTTGCGGTGGGCGCCGAAGTGGTCTTTCAGCGCGTCTTCGGGTATTCCCA
>JACAFD010000048.1 GCA_013388555.1 Nitrospirota bacterium
AAGTTGCGCGAGGCCAAGGACTGAACTCCGTCGGCAGGCAGACCGGGAGCAGGACCACGCGAGCCTGGAAGCAACATCACCACGCTGGAGAGTTTGCCGTCGATCTTTTTGTTAGGACGGAAATTGCCATCGCCGAAATCGAAGAACGTTTGCCAGTCGACGAACCGACGCGGCGCGCGCTTTCCACCGCGAAGATCGTTCGGATCAGGGTAGTTGGGGTCCTGGGTATCATCGAAGAGGAACGCAAAGAACGGCGCTGCCGGCGTGACGGTGGGGCCGAAGTTGAGGCGGTAGCTCGGGCGAATTTGCGAATGGCCGAAGCGGTAGGCTGCCACCGAAAATTCAATCGGGAGCTGCGGATCCTTTGCGCGTCGGTCACGCCGAATGCCCGAATCATCATCTACCCGGTAGTAGCGGAGTCCCTTTTTGAGAATCTCATCGACACGCTCTTGTCCAATCGTCAAGGGCAGAAACTCGTGGAGGATGATCCACAGATAGTGCCAGCGGACTTGGCGCTGGGCCAGCTTGAAAATCTGATCGGCCGAGTTGTCGGCGTAAGCAGGATCTTTGCGTAGGTGGTCGATCACAGCATTGTGAAATCGCAGCATCGCCATGTGGAGTTGAGCAAGGATCACATGTTCGTCGTTCCGGCTGTCTCCGAGAATGGCAACATTATTTGGATCGCGTGGCAAGTCGTAGCGGACCGCTCCTCTGCGGGAGACGTTTTCTGAGCCAGGAATGGTTTCCACGCGCAGCTTGATCTCACCGGAACTCACGTCATACAGCTCTGGTGATCCCTCCGGCCCATCGCCATACACGCTATCCAGGTCGAACGCAGCCGTGCGGAAGTTTATCGTCTTCGCGGGGTTGCTCCGTTCGAGCAACAGGGATCGCGGGTCGAGCGTGATATCGTGGTCCAGGAACTGACCGAAGAAGGTTACGCCGGCTGTCATGTTTGGATTGTCGGGATTATTCGGACTGAACACCGCGGGATTCGTGATCGACTGGATGGGATCGGTCAGGAGATCCAACGCGTCGATGAGGCCACCCTTTTCACCCAGCTTCTTGGCCTGATCCCGCGCAGCATCGGTCGGCGGAGCGAAGGGTGGCAACTCCGGAAACATGCGTGTAAAGGTGTTCTCCTGAGCGCGCGGCCGCTCTTTCATACCGGGAAGGTGCAAATTATTCCTCCCATCCGCGTGAGCCGTAGTGAGGCCGAGCAGTGCAGTAGAACAGAGCACGCCTGCCAGACCGGCCAATAGGAACGTTTTGCGACGATGCTGCATGGTTTCCTCCTCAATAGTGTTTCTGGTGATCTGAGATCCTGGATTCCATCGTTTCCAGGAATGAACGACATGCGAGGAGGCAGAGCAAGAACTGCTCCTTGGAGAGGGTGCGAGACCCATCGCGCTATCTCGATGAAATGAATGGAGAGGGCTCTGTGAAGTCTGCTCTCAAAAGATTACTGTATGCGAATGAGAACGTATGCGAGAGAATCCATCGACTCTAATAAACATACAACGTGATTCTGCGTATCAGACTCGCAACACAGCTCCGCGCCTGCAGCAGCATCGCTCATGAATAATCAGGGAGTGCAAAAGCGAGGTCGAAGAAGACGACTCTCATTGCATTGCCGCAGTGGCCTTTGGATAATGCCTGAAGGATGCTGAGCTCGGTGTCATGTTTCAGACAGAACGAGGTATTGCATGTCTTCCATTTCGTTGGCCCTTCTCATTTTCGGTGTGTGCTATCTGGTCATTCTCACAGAGCGGATCCACAAGACGATTGTGGCGTTGTGCGGGGCGGCACTGATGATCGGGCTCGGTGTGGTGTCGCAAGAGGAAGCGTTCTATTCCCATGAGTTCGGTGTCGACTACAACGTCGTGTTTCTGCTGATTGGGATGATGGTCATTGTGAATATTGTCCGAGAAACCGGTCTCTTCGAGGTTTTGGCCATCTGGGCGGCCCAGCGGGCCGACGCCAAGCCGTTTCGTCTAATGGTGTTGCTGGCATTGCTGACGGCTGGGCTCTCTGCCATGCTCGATAACGTCACTACCGTGCTGCTGATGGCGCCGGTCACGTTGGCCATTACCAAACGATTGGAACTCAATCCCATTGCATTCCTCGTGACCGAGGCGCTCGCGTCGAATATCGGTGGAACCGCTACGCTGGTCGGGGATCCGCCCAATATCATGATTGCCAGTAAGGCCGATTTGGGCTATCTGGATTTTCTCCTGGTGTTGGGTCCCGTTGCACTGTTGATCATGGCGGTGTTCGTGGCTGCGCTGTGGGTCATTTTTGGAAGAAAAATGACCGTGGCACCGCACCTTCGGACGGCAGTTCTGGCAATGAGTTCCCGGGAGGCCGTTTTAGATCGACCATTCTTGCATCGATGTCTCTGGCTGCTGGGAATCGTCAACGTGGGGTTCTGTCTGCATTCGCTCATTCATCTTGAGCCTGCCACGATTGCGCTCCTTGGCGCGAGCCTGTTCATGCTGATCGGTCATGCGAGGCGAAAGCCGGAGGACACAGAAGAGTTGTCGTATTTGACTGATGTCGAATGGAAAACCATCTTCTTTTTTATCGGGTTGTTCATACTGGTCGGTGGGTTGGTAAAGGTCGGCGTCATTCGCTACCTGGCAGACCAGTTGGTGACAGTGGCGCAGGGGAATCTTGCGGGATCCACGATGGCCGTGCTCTGGGGATCGGCGATTCTCTCAGCCGCGGTGGATAACATTCCATACGTCGCGGCTATGAATCCGTTGATTGTTGACCTGGCCCGGTCGCTTCATCCCGGGATTGAGGATTATTCTGTCTTGGTGCATCAACCGGACATTATTCCGCTGTGGTGGGCGTTGGCGCTTGGAGCCTGTTTGGGGGGAAACGGCACGATTATCGGCGCGAGCGCGAACGTTGTCATTGTGGATATCGCGCGCAAAGCCGGCTATCACATCTCCTTCTGGCAATTTTTTAAGTTTGGGGCTCCCGTCATGTTGGGGTCGGTGCTCATAAGTGCCGTGTATCTATGGCTCCTCTTTCTCCGTTGATCTGGCAGGTCCGGATTCTAAGCGACGTCAGGCTCCATACTCCACCCTTCAAACCATACCAATTGAAATGTCTGGATCAGGTTGTTTTGTGGAGGTGGGAACTCCGCAAAACTCCCAAGAGTGTCGCGAGGAATCTATGAGAGTTATGACAAGTCGTGGTGAAGGATTTTCCTCCCTCCTGTAGGTCATGGGCTACAGCTGAAAGATCATTGTAAAGTCAAAAATCAGATTGGGATGGGATCGAATCGGGAATGTTTGTGAATCCCGATGGACTAAGCCCATTCATATGGAATCACTCGGAAATTTATACCTGATTGGATGCCGACGTATATCGCCCTCTGTCACGACTTATGGCTCCAATGTTCCCACCATCAAACCGCAACTAAAAACCAACCCCTGTTCGTAAAGCAGCTTCCCCTACCTGCCACTTGTCCTTGTGCATCGAACGGGGGTAAGATTGGTCGTCCCCACTCATCGACATTGAGAGGAGGCGCTATGGCTGCCCGAACCACTCCCTCTAAACTACGGCTCTCCCTCGACCGAAGCATCGAACGCATGCGAAAACAGCTCGCTGAATTTGCTCCGTTCCTGGGCCGAGGCACGCCGACGCGTAGTCTGGAAGAATTCGACTTGGAAACCGAACAGGTGATCGAAGATCTGCTTGGGCAGGCCTCTGACTTGCTGCATGCTTATGAGTATGCTGAGTTGGGTGAGGCGTCAGGATTGGTCAACATGACGGAGGAGGCACCGGAAGGCACCGACATGGACAGTCAGCGCCAAAGTCTATTGCAGCGCGGGCGCGTATTGGAAAGCTGCGTAGCAGAATTGGAAGCGCGCCGGTCTGCCGAACCGAAGAAAGCCAAGATCAGGTCTACGCTCATCGGTCCGCAGATCGCTGAGCACATGTCCACAGAGGTCCGAAGCGTGCCGCAGGATGCCAGTCTGCAAAAGGCCGGGCAGCTGATGCAGCAATGGAAGCTGGGGTCTCTGCTGGTTACAAACAGCCATTCATATGCCGGTATCATCACCGACTCAGCCTTGGCTCGCGATGTGGTAGCCAAGGGGCTGGATCCCAATATGACCCTTGTCAAGACCTGCATGCGGATACCGGTGGTGGCCATTGAAGGCAGTCGGCCGATTATCGACGCTGTGCGTATGATGAAGGAGCAGTCTACCCGGCATTTGGCTGTGACGCAGGATGGGGCGATCATCGGGGTGATATCCGTCTCCAACATTCTGCGGTACTACTCAGGCATTGCCTAGGTCGTGCTGTTAGGGCATTCGTGGATCGTAGTCTGTAGAGCAGGCTACGCCATATTGATGGAAAGACCAGAGTGAGCATGCTGATGGCTTGAAGATCCCTGGGTTTCACCCTCTCAGGCATCAGATACAATTCATTCGATCCCCCGAGAATGGGAGGTGAGACATGGGTCCAGTGAAGGCGATCGTGAAGGAGAACAGGCTCTATGAGGTGTTGGGGGGGAAGCTGATTAAGGACGGGTTCACCAGCCGGCAGGAGCTTGAAGATTACGTGAATCATCATTACTTGACATTGCCTGTACTCGACCACGCCGGGAACCCGTGGTTGCTTGATGGGAAACCAGTATATTGCCTCCGTGGTGCGCAATATGAAACCGTAGATGATCAGAGGGTTCACCTCGCTCGCTGTCCGGATTGCGGTGGTATGGGAATAAGATCAGATGAGTTTACTGTCGAATCGGATTGCATCCGTTGCACAGCCTGCGGGCATGAATTCGACGCTCGATTGGAAATGATGGAATCATAGAGAGAGGGACTGTCTGGTCAGAATTCTATGGGAGGAGAAAGTACGGGGGAGTTGGAAGGATAATCAGGGACTTTCCTGTTGACTCTCTCCTCACCTGGCAGTAACCTCATCCTGCAAACTCCTCCCCTAGCTTAGGAAGGAGCTTTAGGATCCACATGACACACATTGTGAATGATGATAGGACCTGAGCCTGAGCCTCGGATCGGCAACTCTGTTCCAATTGTCGTGTCACTCGATGCTGCACATTCGATGATTGCGTTGCCTGTCAGAGACGACTACGCGGTCACCGGGACGGATGGTGTGTCTGAAGACCGCCGTATCTTTGAAGAATGGGGCTATGCGGAGCGCGCATGGTACTTGGACAAACGTCAAGGTTTTACAGGGGTAATTCGTGCGCTCTTGTGGCCGACAGAGGGTGTCGTCGAAGTTGGGATCCATGAATCGATCTGGGCTGAGCGGACACAGAAGCCTCCGGTTGAAGCCTTCAGGTTTCAGATCAGTGAAGCTGGCTATCGGGGTTTGCGGTCCTATCTCCGAGCGACCATTGCGTCGGAAGAGCCGGTCGGCATTGTCGGCAGTAGCCGGTTTTGCGTTGCCCGGTCGTCGTATCATTTATTTCACCATTGCCATCACTATACAGCGAAGGGTTTGCGCGAGGCAGGACTGCCCATCTCAAGGGGGGGGGCCTTAACCCGCCAGGGTCTGGCCAAGCAGCTTCGGCGCATTATTCATACCCCTCTTCTGGGGTACCTGCCAGCGTTTCTTCTGCTCACTGTTGTCTGACAGGAACAAGTGGGAGTTTGTCTGATCATTCCAACTCCGTTCAGTGCACGTCTGGCACGAGATATGCGCTCAAGTCTGCTCCCACAACAAACTGCTACAGGTGTTGACACGTAGGTTGTAGAGAGTTAAGATTTTAAGCGGTGAGCGGTTTATCAGAAGTCTCAAGACTGAACTAGTATCACCGACTGAATTTGAGAGGGCGGCCTAAACAAGTGGCCCTTACGTAACCGTTGAACGACGTTTCACTAATCGAGTCAGGGGTGTTATTCGGAGCTTGAAAGGAGGGAGGGAACATGGCGAGTACAACGTTCGGAGGGAGTGACAAGGGGTATGACATGTCGCTCTGGTACGATTCGAAGATCTTCAAGGTCAGTTGGTTTGCGATGCTCTTTGCGGTGGGCGCCGAAGTGGTCTTTCAGCGCGTCTTCGGGTATTCCCA
>JACAFD010000004.1 GCA_013388555.1 Nitrospirota bacterium
AGCGCCGCGAGAACGCCGCTGGCGGACTTTGTAAACAGCCTGCTAGCGGGGCGAGCGAGACTCGTTGATCTGGTAGGTGCGGAGCTTATTATAGAGGCTGGCCCGGCTGATGTTGAGGAGCCTAGCGGCCTTTGCACGATTGTTCCCTGTTTGCTGGAGGGCTTGAAGAATCCGCGCACGTTCGGCCTGGCGGGTGGCCCCACGCGCAACAGTACGGAGATCATACCTCGCCGGATCAGATGCCATCTCTACAATGTCCTCGCAATTGAGCTCGGGCCCGCTGGTCGTGACGACCGCCCGTTCGAGATAATGTTGCAGTTCCCGCACATTTCCCGGCCATGAGGCCTCAGTGAGCGCCCGCATCAGGTCAGGTGATACATGCCGAACCGGCTGCCGATGACGTTTGCAGGATGCCGCAACGAAATGCTGCACCAGAAGCGGGATATCTTCCTGCCGCTCACGAAGGGGAGGAAGAAACAAGGGCAGCACAGCAAGCCGGTAATACAGATCTTGCCGAAAGGTCTTCGCCTTCACGAGTTCCACAAGATCCCTGTTCGTCGCCGAAATAACCCGTACATCGATCTTGATCGGTTGGTTCCCCCCGACCCGTTTAATCTCTCCCTCCTGAAGCACCCGCAACAGCTTGGCCTGAAACGTCGCGGTCGTGTCAGCAATTTCATCCAAGAAGATCGTCCCGCCATCTGCCTCCTCGAAGAGTCCGCGTTTCGAGGCATGAGCCCCCGTAAAAGCCCCCTTTACATGGCCGAATAACTCGCTTTCCAACAGTGTTTCCGGCAGCGAACCGCAATCGACCACGACGAACGGCTTGCCCTGTCGATAGCTGGTACGGTGAATCGTCTTGGCCACCAGTTCCTTACCGCTGCCGCTCTCCCCTTGAATCAACACAGTTGCGGAACTGTCCGCCACGAGCTGTATCATGTCGAGGACTTCTCGCATCGCCTCGCTCATGCCGATCAGCTCATCCGGGTTCGATTCGTTTTTCTCCCCCGCTCGCTCGCGGATCATCTGCTTTACAGGCTTCGGCAGTCTCTTGAACAATACCAGCACAGACTCAACCTTCCCGCTGCCTGAGACAAGCGGAAAGGCCTGATGCATCCCACAGGCCGTGCCATCTCCTCCGGAAGAACAAGCCAGGGACAGGACCTCGGACGATTCATACAACTTCGTCGCAGGACAGGTGCCGCAGGGATCGCTCCGGTGAGCGAAGGCCTGATAGCACTTTGCCTGATGGCCGGACAACCGTGGTGCTTCCTCGGACCAGGCAGATTCATTCGCATAGATCACGTTGAACTCACGATCCAACACCGCCACTCGTTCAGAGAACCCGCCTCCTAACTGTTTGATAGCCTCCAGGCGGGCTACAAGGATGGGATCTGTAAAGGGGTGGACTGTAGAAATTTCTCTTTGAGATCCGGCCATCTCACACCACTCGCATGTAATAGAGTCAAGATCTTATAAGATTCAGTGTATTTTCCTACTCAATGAAGGGCCTAGGAGACGCTGTATAGCTCCTCGTAGATCGCTGAGACGGACCGGCTTATCGAAGTAGGCCTCGACACCGATGGCCAACGCGTCAGCTTTCGTCTGAGGATCTCCAAATGAAGTAATTAGCACCATCGGCACACCAGGAGCAAATGTCCGGAGCCTGGAGATATAGTCCAACCCCCCTGCCGGCATCCGAAGATCCGTAAGGATCAGCGAGGGGCGAGCATCCAGCACCAACCGCAAGGCCTCATCCCCGTCAGCTGCTTCCCGGATGGACAGGCCCAGATCGTACAATTCATCACAGAGGAGGCTCCTCATCTCCCGATCATCTTCGACGATGAGTACGACCATAGACTCCCTCTCCTCGTTCATCCTGCGCCCCCCTCCCTCCGGATCTTTTTCTTTTGTGATGGGGTGATGCACAACCCATGCGAGCCAGAGCTTTTCACCGACGGGACATGACGGTTTGCAGAAGTGAGCTAACTTGTTTGGGTTTTCCCTCGGAATGAGTAATGCGGAGGAACGAAACGCGCCAGGCCTTGATGAAAAGTGCGACAGGTGCTGCCCCGCCCCTGTCGCAGATTGGGACAGGAAAGCCCTCCGATCGACTGTCTGAACACGAGGGGCGGGAGTGATTAAGGGGTAGCAGCGGTCTGAATTTTATCAAGAGGGAGTCGGACCCAAAACGTCGTGCCCATGCCGACGACGCTCTCTACCGTGATGGTACCGCCATGTTCCTCGATGATGCCTTTCACGACTGTGAGACCTAGACCGGTCCCCTTCCCAAAATCTTTCGTTGTGAAAAAGGGATCGAAGACCTTCGAACGGATTTCTTCCGGCATCCCATGACCGGTATCGGACACTCCGAGGCAAACGTAGTTGTCCTCACGAGTGAGGCTCAACCCGAGCCGCCCTCCCTCCGGCATAGCATGGAGGCTATTCATCACGAGATTAATGAGCACTTGAATAAGTTGGTCCCGGTCGGCACAGACAGGAGGCAATGGTGATTCAATGCTCTTGTCGACCTCGATGCGGCTGTGGGCCAGGCGTTCCTGGAACATCTCCAGGCTATTATCCACAATCTCACAAAGATCGACCGCCCGCCGTTCCGAGGTCCTCCGTCTGGTAAACGCAAGGAGTTGGTTCATCACCTTGGTGATTCGCTCAACCTGCGTCACGATCGTGGCGAGACCCTTTTTCATCCCTTCATCGGCCGTGCGTTGAAGGAGGTATTCCGCGCGCCCGAGGATCACATTCATCGGCGTGCCGATCTCATGCGCCATACCAGAAGCGAGTGTGCCGAGCTCCGCTATCTGCTCAGTTTTGCGGAGCTGTTCCTGAATGCGTTTGAGATCGGTGATGTCGAGGCCGGCTGCAACGACATATTCGACCATGCCTTTGGAATCCGTCAGCACTGTATTCGACCAGGAAATTCGTCTCAGGAACCCATCCCTTCCTTTCCAGTAATTTTCATAATCGTTACGCGGCTCGCCCCCTCGGAGCCGCTTGAACACCGCCTTCACTCCATCGACTTCATCGGGAATTATGAACAGGTCCCATACAAATCGGCCCACTACCTCTTCAGAGGAGTATCCAGTCGTCTGTTCACAGGCGCGATTGAATCGCAGGATCCGCCCCTCCCGATCCACCACGACCACAAGCGCCCCGGCGGTCTCGAGCACAGCGTTAATGAAATCCCGCTCTTTCCGGAGTGTCAGCTCTGCCAATTTTCTCTCGCTGATATCCATAACCGATGCCAAGACTTGTATCCCATTCTCTGTCTGGACGGGACTCAGGCCGATCTCCAGCGGAAACTCCTGGCCGTCTTTGCGCAGACCGAAGAGATCCCGACCTTTTCCCATGGCGCGCGACTCGGAATGGGCAGAAAATCCTCTCCGCTCTCCGGCATGCCGCGACCGCATCTGCGGAGGAACAAGCCGTTCGACGGACTGTCCAATCAATTCAGTCCGCTCATAGCCGAACAGCTGCTCGATCTGCCGGTTCACCAGAAGGATGGTCCCCTGCTCATCCACCATCAACAGGCCGCTCGGGGACGATTCGACCACGAGGCGAAATTGCTCCTCCGCATGCTTGCGTTCAGTGAGATCGCGCACAATTGCCGCAAGACCGGTCGACTTCCCATCCTCTGTCTTCACCGCAAATACCGTGATGGACACGGGAACCTGGGAGCCATTTTTCCGAAGATACTCGATTTCATATTCGCCCGGCTCACCGGTTTTGAGGACTTGAGCCACCATGTCATCCCGCTGTTTTCTGTGCTGTTCTGGGATTAAATCCCGCACATTCATTCTGAGCAGCTCTTCTCTCGAGAAACCGGTCAGGTCCGAAAACGCCCGATTGATGAGGAGGATAGTCCCATCGATGGTGGCATAGCCGATGGCATCCTTCGATGCTTCAAAAATATTTTCAAAAAATATCTTCAAAATATTCCTGAGCCGCTATCAGCGTGACCGCCGCCTGTTGCCGCTCTCTGATGTCTGCAAGGTCACGGGAAAGTCGTTCAGCCCCTCGAGGGTGACGCGTGAGATGGTCGATTCCTGACGGGCGTGAGTAGATCGAAGACCCGATGCCTGCCGTGAGGACTGGGATCGCCCGGCGCGCAGAGCACGACTGTCGATAGCCTTCATGCCATGGACCCCGGTGTGAGCTAGAATTGTTCGTCGACAAACCCGGTTAGACGATCAGAAGGAGAGGATCACTCTCCGGCCTGTGGCTTGCCTTCGATTTCAGCAAGCTTACGATACAGCGTTTTACGGTCGATGCCAAGCGTGTGGGCGGCCTGGTACTTGTTCCCGCCGGTTTTATCGAGAATCTTGCGAATGTACTCTTTCTCCACTTCATCCAGCGACAGAGTCCGCTCAGCTGCATCGTCGAGCACGCGTCGATCGCCACGAGCCCCTTGAATCGTTGGCGGGAGATCGGCAGGAACGATCTGTTCGTTTTGACTGAGCGTGACAGCCCGCTCGATCACATTTTCCAGTTCCCGTACGTTGCCCGGCCAGGCATAATCCACCAGCATGGCCAACGCTGATTCGCTCACACCCTGTACCTGTTTTCCACGAGACTCCGCATACTTCTTCATAAAAGAGTTCACGAGCAGCGGGATATCCTCTCGACGCTCACGCAAGGGAGGAAGGCACAGCTCGATGACATTGAGCCGGTAATACAAATCTTCCCGGAAACGCTTCGCCTTGACCTCTTCCGTCAAGTTGAGGTTCGTTGCTGCGATGATACGCACATCGACGGAGATTGGTTTGTTGGCCCCCACGCGGCGAATCTCCTTCTCCTGGATCGCGCGCAGGATTTTGGCCTGCAACATCAACGGCAGCTCACTAATCTCGTCGAGGAACAATGTTCCCTTCTGTGCCTCTTCAAAAAGGCCGCGCTTATCGACCTTCGCATCCGTAAAGGCCCCCCGCACATGGCCGAACAACTCGCTTTCCAGCAGCTGCTCCGGAATGGCGGCGCAATTGACCGGAATAAACGGGGCAGCCCGGCGATCGCTATTGTAATGGATCGCCTTGGCCACCAACTCCTTGCCGGTCCCGCTCTCGCCTGTGATCAAGAGATTCGTCGGACTATCGGCCACCCGCCGGATCAGATCGAATATTTCCTGCATCGGTTTGCTCTTGCCGATGATCTGATGAAAACTGTACTCCTTACAGACCTCGCGGCGGAGCCTGGTCACCTCCCGCCGTAACGATGCTTCGCGGATAGAGCGTTCGACCACGCGAATCAACTCATCGTTTTTCACCGGCTTGGTCAAGTAGTCGGTGGCACCCCGTTTCATGGCATCGACCGCAGTGTCCACCGACCCAAAGGCTGTCATGAGAATGACCCCACTGTCCGGATAGAGACGTCTGATCTCCACCAACAATTCAGCCCCCGACATCCCCTTCATCCGCAGATCCGTCAACACGACGGCATAGTCTTGCTCGGTCAACAGCTTCAAGGCCTCCTGTCCACTCCCGGCGGTCGTGATCTGGTGTCCACGGTCCTTGAGCACATCGTGGACAAGCTCTCGCATTGCCGCATCGTCATCCACGACAAGAATCGCACCCCACTCTTCGGTCATACTCCGCTCCTTTTTCGATCTCGTTTATTTATTTGGTTTGTTTGGATGAATCAGACTGACCATCTCAACCAAATGAACCAAACTAACCAAATAGACCAACTACACCAGGCCTCAGAGGCTAGCCCTTAACTCTAGAAGGGATCAAGACCCTATTGGCGCGAAAAGCTACAGACATACATCCTTCTTGGGGAGAAATGCCCCGGTATTCACTTCATCATTGAGATTTTCGCCGACTACCAGACATAACTCTGCAAAGGCGGGACCACTACAAGTGAAGCAGGCTGAGGTTGAGGTCAAAGGGAAGGGAAAGGTTAGAGGTTCGAGGCTGAAGGCTAGTGTGAAGGAAGACGGGTGATACTTCTGGCGATATCTTCGCATCCAACTAGGCATGCCATATCGATTATGCTACAAACCTGCGGAATGATTGTCGGGCCGCTCGACTGGTGGACTTATGACGATGGGACAACGTTTCACAGCCTCCATGCAATTGACCATGGCTGGAGTCGTCTGGAGCCTGGCCATGTCAGGCTGCCTCTCCCCCATCACGCTGAATCGCGCCGTGATGAGCTATGATGAGGCGGTCACGGATGCTATCTCCAAACAACTGCTCATCAACATCGCCCGCGCCCATCAGCATCAACCGATTCACTTCACCGGCGTCTCGAATATCGCCGCGACGTTCGATTTCCGTGTCAGCGCCGGCGCCACTCCGGCACTCACGGGAGACGCCAGCAAGACGCTCATGCCG
Source organism: Nitrospirota bacterium (assembly GCA_013388555.1). Taxonomy (GTDB): domain Bacteria; phylum Nitrospirota; class Nitrospiria; order Nitrospirales; family Nitrospiraceae; genus Palsa-1315. Next base: position 6,351 of record JACAFD010000004.1, read on the forward strand.
ATCTTCGGCGGCAGCGTGGCGGAGAACCCCACCTTCAGCATCGTGCCGATCGAAGGAGAGGAGTTTACTAAGCGGCTCTTGACCCCCTTTCAGGAAACCAAGTTCCTCCTCCTCCTTCGGCAGCGATACGACATCGATCTGTTGCTCCGGCTGATGGCGCAGGAACTTCGGATGAGACAGAATGGCCAGGAGGTCGCCTACCGCAATACGCCTACAGATCGGAAGGGCTACGAGATGTTCCGCCGTGTGGTCACGCACATCTCGGCCATTCAGGACCAGAACCAGCTTCATGCCGAACCGCTCATCTACAATCGGACCTGGACGATCCCTGCCAACTCGGTCACAGCCGAAGGCTTCCAGGCGTTACAGAAAGAATATCTCGTGACCTACAACCAGAAAGACAATACCTACACCCTTCGCAAACAAATCCTGGGGCGAACTCTCATTACCAACTATGACCCCGGCACGCTCTCACCGGAGGAGCGCGCCCGGTTGATCGACGAAACGGAAGAAGGGCACATGAACGATGTGGCCTTCGACATTCGCCCGGGGTACGCCGGTGGGGACTATCCCCTCAAGGGAGATTTCCGTCTACGGAGCTTCAATGCCATTCTCAACTTTCTAGGGCGATCGCTTGGAGAAGACCCCGAATACCACGTCGACAAAGATCCGCGGACCCCGGCGGTCCAGGAAAATCCCGTCAACACGATGGAACTCCTACTGTCAGATGGAGCGCCATCGGGGGCCGACCTTTCGATTAAGTCTCACGGAAAATACTACGCCGTGAACACCACGGGACCGCTGGCACGCTGGAACCGCGAGGCGTTCCAAATGTTGTATCTCTTGTTCCAGATGACCGTCACCGATGTGCCTCGCGTCGGAGTCCCCAGCATCACAATCGCGAAGTGACCAAGCTACAGAATTTCCACTTCTATTACAGGCTACAAAAAAATCTTGTGACCCTCCGCTAATCCTCGCATTACGTTTCACTGTTCCTTGGCAACCGCAGCCGTATCGCTCGCTACGAGTCACTGTTTCCGACACAGGAGCCGCGAACGGCGCATAGGCATTTTCACAAACTCAGCCCGGCATATGAATATCGCTGTGGCCTTTTGGAACAAGCGAGAGCAGCCCCCTTGCTGCAAAAAGCGCCATCTCTGAAGAGAGTACCGAATACGGGATTACCTTCCCTCCCGAAGAATCACATAATGATTTTGCTAGTTTGCCGACCATAAGGCCTGTCAGTCCCCAGGAATGGGAATTGCGTAGTGCGCATTAAGATTTTCTTTAAAAGGAGTACCGTTCAAGACAACGTGGTAAGGCTCGTGAACGGAAGGAGGTGTCTTGATGCACTATCAAAATTTTTCAGGCTACTTCGTGCTTCCGGTTATAGCCCTGGTCTCTCTAGCGATAGCGGCTTGCGCCCCGCGGCAATCTCCCATAGACGGGGTTCCGCCCTCCGCAATGGAGGAGGCCCTCAGCTATAAGGCCCCCTTTGGAGAGGCTCGCACAGCCCCGCCCGAAATCGTCGCAGCAGGTAAAGCGCTCTACGAAGGCAAAGGACGTTGTGAGCTCTGTCATGGGACCAGCGGCAAAGGCGACGGTCCGGCTGCACATATGCATCCGCCCCGCCCTCCAAGAGATTTCACGGACTGTGCTTTTCAGAGAGAGCGTAAGGATGGGGAACTGTTTTGGATTATCAAACACGGCAGTCCAGGCACAGGGATGCAACAACTTATCCCCGCGATGCTCTCGGAAGAGGAAGGGTGGAAGATCGTAGCCTATGTCCGAACATTTTGCATTGAACATTCGTAGCATCGAGTAGCATATTTTTGGTGCATCGAGGGGGACAGGACCCGTTGCACCATCAGTGAGCCGGCGCGGCGAGCATGAAAGGAAGGTGCGCCATCATGAGTACGCAAGCAATTCGGGGGTTCGTCGTCTGTCTGCTTGGACTGATCGGCCTGTTCACGTATGAAATCAGCGTCCTCCTGCCTGAGGCTGATGCCATTCCTGCGTTTGCACGAAAATACGGAGTATCGTGCAACGTCTGCCACGTGCCGGGATTTCCGAAGCTCAATGACTTCGGCAATACATTTCGCGACCAGGGGTACCAATTCGACGCGGATGTGGATCTTCCCACTCACTCCAATATCACCATGGGCTACTGGCCCCTCTCAATGCGGACGACGGTCGGCTATCAGGCAGCCAGTGTCAGAACGGACGGCAGTGGCGTCTCGACCGGTGGGTTTGGCTTTACAGGGCTGGACATTTTAAGCTTTGGCCTCCTGCACCGCGACATCTCGTTTGGCCTGGTTTATACGCCTGGCCTTGGTAGCGCCGGATTTGGCACAGGAGGGTCGGACGGCGATTTGGAGGCTGCCTATGTCCGACTCAACCGGCTCGAACGGTTTCTTGGTGTCAATAGCGAGCCGGGGACATATCTCATGAATCTGAAGGTCGGGAAGTTTGAAGTCGACGTGCCTTTCAGCGAAAAACGGAGCCCCACCCTGAACACGCCCTTCGTGATGTATCATTATGTCGCTGGTACCCCCTACTTCGCCAGAATCACCGGGACAGCGACCAGTTCCTACCCCAACCCCAACGCCTTCGCGATCGGAGACAATTCACCTGGCGTTGAAATGGCCGGCATTACCAAGACGGCGGTCACGGACGGGTTCTTCCGCTACAGTCTGGCAGGGCTCAGCACGAACTCGGACCAATTCTTAGGCGGTTCCAGCAACTGCTCCGCAGCGAATGGTTGTGGCACCGGAGGGCGAAACGTGAATTTCTATGGCCATATGACGCAGTCGTTTGGGGGCTATGGCATTGTCACAGGACACCGAATCGGGTTGTTTGGCGTGTATGGCAATGCTCCTACTGTGGCGAATGCGACCTGCCCCGAATGCCAGGGCGTCGCGGGCAGTGGTCAGCCGTTCTATCGGATTGGGGCCGATGTGAGTTTCACTTACGATGGTCAATGGAATCTGTTTGGCGCGTTCGTGCATGGGAACGACAGCAAGAATCTCTTTGTCTCGCAAGGGATTGCAAACGCCCAGAATGCCTCATGGAACGGCGCTTTTGTCGAGTTAGACTGGTACCCGACTCAATTACCGCTGGTCGGAACGCCTGGCTGGTTCTTTGCCTATCGCTATGACATTATCAGAAATGAGAGGCAAGGCAATCCGACGTTTGCCAAAAACTACAATGACGTCGACTCCCATACGTTTCTGGCCCGATATTTCATTCACCAATCGAACCGGACCGATATTGCGCTGCATGTCGAATACAACGCCTATCGAACGGAAGGCGTAGGAACCAATAATAGTGGGGGAGGCGGGACAGGAAACGGAGCCTGCGCTCCCGCATGCGGAAATCTCCTAGGCCAAACGATGCTCGTCGGGCTCGACTTTGCCTATTGAACGCAACCGAGAGGAGGGCAAAAGGGGATGCACCGTGCCTCTTGCAGCTTCTGTGGTGAGAAAGCATGACAGCTTGCGGGAAAGACAGGCGAGGCCGTTCAACTCCCATGTTGATGATGGCTGTACTGGCCGTTGCCAGTAGTCTTGGGGCGGTACCAGTCAGTCGGGTGGTCTGCGGCATGTGTGAAGAAGCGGATCGATTTGTCCGGCTGCAGGTTTCTACAAAGGATCGTGTTGCGGATGGCACCCAATCTTTTTCTCATCCCTTCCATTGGAGCGCTGAACAATGGAAGCCGATCCTGCGCAGTATTCATGTCCGGAAACGCAACCAGGGAATACTCTTTACTTTTGGCCCCAATGGGCCGACGCTCCCGGCCTTTACTCCGACTGAGGTGGATTATCTCAGCGAAACCCTAACGCGAGCGTTTGCCCAGGCGCAGCCCTCGGAGGTGGTGGTCTTCGGGTTGACAAGCCCGAAGACACGAGAGATGACCGAAATTACGACGGGCGCCTGGTATGTGAAAGATGCGCAACTGCATCTTATTCTGGGGAACTATCGCGAAGTCGTGACCATGTCGAGTGTCCGTGAACTGTTGTGGCAGGATCCACTGCACATGATCGCCGGACCACTCTACGAGTTTGTGCCGGGCCGACATCAGAGCTTGCTTCGGGAAGACGGCGGGATCGGAACTTTCCTGATCCCTGAGGCACCCCAGTTAGCCCTCACCTATCAACAGCTCTCTTCGGGTGCTCTCCCAGAAGACGGTGGCCGCGGAAAGGAATCGCCTCCGTCTGCTTACCCGGATTCTTCTCTCGAAGGAAAGCTGGAGCGGCTCAAACAGATTCACGACGAGGGTTTGATCACCGACGACGAATTCGCGGCGAAGAAGAAGACGCTCCTTGATGGGTTTTGACCGCGGATCTCCACATCCGTTTCTCACACTCCCGCACGAACGTGCGGTAGAATGATCCAGACCATGTCTACGCTCTGCTCCGACAATTGGCCCCTCCTCCCTTCCCGACTGTTGCTGGCGACGATTGCCTGGCTCTTCTGGCCAGGCATCACGCACGCGGTCGACTACGGCAATGAGGTCACAGTCCGGATCGAACCGGGCCGGGCCGTTGCCACGAGTGTGGTAAGCGGCCGCCGGGAGATTCTCCTCGACCTTCAAGAAACCGTGGCGAGCTCTGTTGCGAGCGGCATCAATGCCGTTGTCGTGACCTCACGCCGCCTGCTGGGTTTTTCCAGCCATACCTTTATTTGGACGGAGGCGGAGCGCGACCTCAATGAAAAGGTCCTCGACCGGCTCGTGTTGCCCACTTTCAGCGTGGTGAGAACGGATAAGCATCTGTACGGATATCGCGGAGCGAACGGAATCTGGATCGATGAAACCCTCGGCATACGAGAAACGATCAAGACGACACGATCGACTGATTATGGAGTGGTGTTCGTCACGAATGAACGGCTCGTGGGGTTTGCCTCTCTACTCGGCGACTTCTCCTCAAAGGCACTCGGCATCCACGAACACATCACGCGGTTGGATATTGAGCAAGGCCTTATCATCGTCACCACCAACAAACGCGTACTTGTTTTCGGTAGTCGCTTAAGTGGATGGGAAGAATTCGAGTAACGCTGGGGCTGGCTCAGCTCATAGATGAGCACATGGGAGGAACAAGGCGTCCACGGTTATCGAGCGGGAGGTTCAAACAGGAAACGAGTGCCCACCAGATACATCTTGACACGGGCACTTACCGGAATGGACTGCGTCCAACGTACTTCCACGAGCTTAGTGCGTTCTTTTTTCTTCGCCTTTGAAGGCACCTGAACCTCAAACACCTGCCGTTTGTCTACTTTCTGGGGAAGCAAAAGCAGCATGCCGCCCGGGCTCATATTGATCGAGTATCCATACCCTCTTGACGACTTCAATGCAGCGCTACCCTCGAGCTTCGTCAGCTCGTAAGGGCACGCCCACATGCTGGGCGCACGATCGCTATCCCTTCGTTCCTGTTTCGCTGTCATGTCGATTATAGACTTACTCGTGGCCATCCACCGACCAATGGTACGCACTTTATAGATGGCAAGTCAAAAAATCAAGTACTCTTTCACCACCCCCTCTCCTGCCTTGCAGATTCCCGTGTCGGCATGTTGCTCCCGGAACAGAAGAGGGGATGGAGCCTGAAACGAGCAATCCCCGAGGGTGCCATTGCAACGAAGGGTTACTCGGACAGGCTCTCGCCGAGTGCGAATTGACACCCTCAACCCCTCGTCTCTAGAATGCCGACATGTTCAATGACCGATTCCTCAAAGCCTGCCGGCGTGAGCCTGTCGATTGTACTCCGGTCTGGTTCATGCGCCAGGCAGGCCGCTACATGGCCGAGTATCGCTCTCTCCGTGCCAAACATTCGATGCTCGAATTATGCAAGACGCCGGAGTTGGCAGCCCAAGTCACGCTCCAGCCGATCGACCGCTTTCCGCTCGATGCCGCTATTATTTTTGCCGATATCCTGTTACCGCTTGAACCGATGGGCCTCAGCCTGGAGTTTGCAGAAGGCGAGGGACCGGTCATTCATAATCCGGTGCGAGATCAGGCAGATGTCGACCGGCTGAAGATTATCGATGGGGGCGAGCTTGAGTATGTGGCCGAAGCGGTCCGTCAGGCTCGCCAGGCCTTAAGCGGGCGAGTGCCGCTCATCGGATTTGCCGGGGCGCCGTTCACGCTCGCCAGCTATGCCATCGAGGGCGGAAGCTCACGAAACTATTTCCTCACCAAACAGATGATGTATTGCGAGCCGAAGACGTGGCACCGGCTTATGGACAAGTTTGCACGGGTGATCACCGGCTATCTGCGCCGGCAGATCAAGGCCGGCGCGCAGGCCATTCAATTGTTCGACAGTTGGGTGGGATGCCTTTCGGTCGGTGACTACGTCGAATATGTGCTGCCGCATGTCCAATTGATTTTTGAGGGGCTGAAGCGGGAAGGTGTGCCGATGATTCATTTCGGCACAGGTACCTCGGCCATGCTTCGCCAGATGCGAGATGCAGGCGGGGATGTCATCGGGATCGACTGGCGGATCCATCTCGATGAGGCCTGGGCGACCGTGGGCCATGAGGTGGCGGTACAGGGAAATCTTGATCCCCTCGCGCTGTTTGCCCCCTTGCATGAAATCGAACGGCGCGTGGCAGATATTCTGCGCCGAGCCGGCGGACGTCCAGGTCATATCTTCAACCTGGGCCATGGAATTTTGCCGACGACACCTCTGGATCATGTGGCCGCGACCATCGACATGGTCCATAAGCTGAGTCAACGATAAGACCTCAATGGTCAATCGTCATTGGTCATTTGTTATGGGAAGGTGCAACGGCTCTTCCAATGACCATTGACCGATGACACGTGACAAGGATTGGCATGTCCACCACCCAACGTCCGATAGCGATCCTCCTCATGGCTATGGGGGGGCCGGATAGTCTGGAGAATGTGGAACCGTTCCTGCTGGATGTGCGCGGCGGTCGCCCCACGCCGCCCGAACTCGTCGAAGAGATTCGTGGACGGTATCGGGCAACGGGCGGGAAGTCGCCGGCAGTCGGAATCACCAAGGATCTGGCGAGCAAACTCGAACAGCGGTTGAACGAGTCCAGCGGCGAGCAGTACCGGGTTTACGTCGGGTTACGGCATTGGCATCCGTTTATCAAAGAGACCTACGCGGATTTGTTAAGCGCCGACCCCGAACACATTATCGGTCTCTGTCTGGCCCCGCAACAGTCATCTCTGAGCACCGGGGCCTATAGGAAGAAAGTCGAAGAGGCACGATCTGCCCTGCAGAGTACCTGCCCGGTGAGTTACGTCGGCAGTTGGCATCGGCATCCAGGATTGATTGCGGCAATCGCCGACAACATCCACCAGGCGCTGCTGAAATTCCCTGCCGACGTGCGGGCGGCGGTACCGGTCCTCTTTACAGCTCACAGCCTCCCCGAGCGTATCCTGGCGATGAAGGATCCTTATCCCGACGAAGTTAACGGCACGGCTGAGGCGGTGACGGCGCTGCTGGGCGGTAGAGCCACCCTCTTTGCCTATCAAAGCCAGGGCCGGTCGGGAGAAAAATGGCTGGGGCCGACCGTGGAGTCAGTCGTGGAAGAACTGGCGCTCGATGGGCATCGGCAGGTATTGATCGCGCCGATCGGGTTTCTCTGTGACCATGTGGAAACGCTGTACGATATCGATATCGAACTGAAACAGTTCGCCGCTCGTCGGGGCCTCCGGCTCGAACGAATCGCGATGCTAAACGACTCGCCTCCGCTCGTCGACACGTTGGTTTCTGTGCTACGGGCACACGAATCCTCTCTCTGCAGTATCTCGTGAGCAGTCTTCGTACAGTCGCGGTTATCGGGGGAGGAATCTCAGGCCTCTCGACTGCCTTTGCCCTGTGCGAACAGGCGGCAGCGGCGAATATTCCGATCCGTTGCACGGTAGTCGACGCCGCTTCAGACTGGGGAGGCAAGATCGTCACCCACCAGGTCGGTGATCTCGTGACGGAGGCAGGCCCCGACTCCTTTCTGTCGCAGAAACCAGCCGGCCTCGAACTCTGCGACAAGCTGGGGTTGACCGATCAGCTTATTAACACCAACGAGACCGGGAAAAGAGCCTCCGTGTTCTCGCGGGGCCGTCTGCATGAACTCCCGGAAGGATTGGTCGTCATTCTCCCCGGTCAGTTAGGGCCCTTCCTCCGAAGCGGCCTCTTGAGTTGGGCAGGGCTCGCACGGATGGCGCTGGATTTGGCCGTGCCTGCGAAGCGGTCACCGGAAGATGAATCGCTGGCGGCTTTCTTCCGGCGGCGGGTCGGTCAGCAGGCATTCGAACGGATGCTGGAGCCCTTGATGGCCGGCATCTATGCGGGAGACGCGGAGCAAATGAGTTTACAGGCAACCTTCCCGCGGTTCATGGAGTTGGAACAACAGTACGGAAGTCTGATTCGCGGAATGATGAAGGCCCGGGGAGCAGGTCCGTCAGCCACACAGTCCGGCCCGAAACGCACCATGTTCGTCAGCCTCAAGAACGGATTGTCGGATCTCGTCGCAACCCTCGTCCGCCGATTGACGAATCAAGGAGTCACACTCAGAGCAGGCTGTGCCGTCGACGCTCTGCGTGTGCGATCCCACCAGCTCGGTCGTTGGATGTATGATGTCATCCTCCATGACGGCTCCGCCTTGTCCGTGGATAGTCTCGTGCTGGCCACCCCCGCCTATGTGTCGGCGGAATTGGTCCGTCCGCTCACGCCGATTGCCGGCGGGCTGCTGGAGATGATTCCCTATTCCTCCACGGCAACGATCGCAATGGCCTATCCGAGGGCGTCGGTCTCCGGCAGGGCGGAAGGATTCGGGTTTGTCGTTCCGCGGGCAGAGGGACGCGACCTCATTGCAGCAACCTGGACATCGCTCAAGTGGCCGCACCGCTCTCCACCGGATCAACTGCTGGCGCGATGCTATGTCGGCGGAGTCGGGCGGGAAGCGATTCTTCAATTGGACGACCAGGCCTTGGTGGCGCGGGTCAGAGCAGAATTGGCCACTATATGCGGCGTGACGGCGGAGCCGGGGTTTGTGGAAGTCAATCGCTGGATGAAGGCCATGCCGCAATATACACTGGGCCATCTTAATCGGCTGACTCAGATTGAAGCTGCGCTCAGCCGCTATGGAGGGCTGATCCTCACCGGTGCCGGCTATCGAGGGGTCGGGATTCCGGACTGCATCCGTGACGGGGCAATTGCGGCTGAGCGTGTCGTGCGCCATCTGTCAGGAGAACGATCCTAGCAGGGAAGGGAGCGGCCAGGTGCCCTTCCTGCTCGCAGAACGCGCACGATCAGAATGTGCTCGTTCGATGCGCGCAACAAAGGGCAACCTCGGCCACTCCCCGAAAGAGGTAGAGAGAAGTGGACGTGCCGTGCTCAATGCGCGCAGTTGGGATCATCCCAGCCACCCCATATAAATGTATAGTTAGGTGCGGCCTTGTTTGGGAAAAGGCACGTCTCGGCGCGCCAGGGCGGGCGGGTGAGAAGTCTGGCCTTTTTGAGCATCCTGAGCCTTGTTGACACGGCACCACTGTGCCAAATTCCAACAGTATTTGTGTGTAAACTGAGTTTTCACGCAGCCTGCTAGGGAGACCAATGGATAACCGGATGCAGATTACAGATGTGACTGGGCCCTATCGCGAACCTCGCGAGCAGGTGTTTTCGTACGATTATTCGATCCAGCGGGTATCCTGGCCGACCCCTCAGAGTGTACGCGTGAAGGTGGCCATTCCAGAGGAGTTGGATGTGCTCCGTGACAAAATTTTAGGAGCCGCCGCAGGGACACCGGGCCAGCAACTCATTATCTCGAAATGTTTGTCCCGGTATATCGCGGACGAAAAGATGAGGATCGCCGAAGCAGAGGGCATGTTGGCGGAGCGTCGCGATATCCTCGTAGCCCCCTTCACCGGGCCACTGGCCCATTTGTTCCCGCGTCTCGATGCCTGGGCGACAGAGCAACAGAAAACGCTGCGGGCAGAAATCAACACGCGAGTCGGGCTGTAGTAACTGCACGACGCGCGCGACAGGCGAGAAAGGCGCGACGTGAAATTTGAGGGTCGAGCCCTCCCCGTCTCGCTCGTCTCGCCTGTCTCACACGGTTGTCCTGAGGCAGGCTGCTCAAAAAGGCAGCCAACGAGGCCGCAGCCGATGAAAGCACCGGAGGCGTAGCCTCTGGGCTACGTTGAGGATGCTTTCGAGGTGAGAACGCCGCTGGCAGCCTTTTGGGGCAGGCCTGCTAAAAGATTTTTCGATAATGCTTCGAATGCACCCCCGACTCGTCTGCAAAACCGAGCGAGGCGCTGTCGGGATTGCCTGTGTCATTGAGATCGATGCGATAATGCCCACGGATGGCTTCCATGGCTGTTTCAAATGGCACGGCCTGAGGATAGAGGTTTCCGGGCGCATGCGCGCCGCGGGTGAGGGTGCGAATCACATCGGCCTGCGCGAACTTGACATCAGACACGATGTAGATGTCGGCCACGGCATGGTCTCCCAATTTGTGGCCCGGCGTTGTGGCCGGCAGGAGCTCGGATAACGTGCCGGAGAGCCGGTCCTGTTTAAACCGTTTCAAGAGTCCGACAACCTGGCTGTCGGTCGCTTCCGCAGGGACCGTGAGGCTGATCGCGTTCATGTCCAAGATAGTTGTGTGGACTTTGAAGAGCACAGGTGCTGCTTCGGGATCTTCGATGACCGGTCCGGCCGGCCCCTCCGTTCCGGCGACTTGCTTGTTCTTCGAGCTCGGCACGATGAGGAATACAAAAAGCCAGAGACCGAATAGCACGCCGAAGACCACGATGAGGGGATGGATTCCGGCACGCTTGCCTTCCTCGTAGGGATTCGGTTTATCACTCATGACGGTGTCCGTCTGCCTCCGTGGCAGAATTCTGCTTCTTCGCCTGGTCCCACAGTCGATCCATTTCCCCAAACGAAAGTTCTCCAACCGCACGGCCCGACTCGGCCGCCCGGGCTTCGATGAATTGAAATCGTTCGACAAATCGGTTGGCGGCTTGACGCAGGGCGTCTTCTGGATTCACTTTGATGAAGCGGGCGAGGTTCACGAGCGAAAACAGCACGTCGCCGAATTCTGCGACAACCTGCGATTGTCGCTCGGTCGAAGCGGTCGCGTCGGGCTCTATCTGGTTCGATGCAGGGGATCGGATCGCGACGCGGAGTTCCTGGATTTCTTCCTCGATCTTGCCGAGCACCTGATCAAAACCATTCGCATCGTGAGTCCAATCGAAACCGACCCGTGCAGCGCGTGCTTGGAGTTGATACGCTCTCAGGAGGGCCGGCAAGGTCTGAGGCACACCGTCGAGCACCGAGTCCGGTCGTCCGGAAGCCTGACGCTCCGTCCGCTTGATATCTTCCCACCGCATAACCACCTGATCGGCATTTGTCGGAATCTGGTCTGCCGTCCCGTTCTTGAACACGTGGGGGTGCCGTCGAATGAGTTTGTCGGCCAGCTGTTCAAGCACGTCCTCGATGGTAAAGCTGCCGGCCTCTGAAGCGATCTGACTATGAAAGAGTACTTGCAGCAGCACATCGCCCAGTTCCTCCGGGAGTTTGCCGCGGTCCTGTCGATCCAGGATTTCCAGCACCTCGTAGGTTTCTTCAAGCAGATAGGGCTTCAGCGATTCATGCGTTTGCTTGCGATCCCAAGGGCATCCATCCGGCCCTCGCAATGCAGCCATCAACTCGACGAGGGTATGAAATCGCTCCGACATGCTTGTCCTCACCGTCCACACAATTGGCTGCCCATTATACCCGGTTCGCGACAGTCTTCAATCGGCTAGCGCGGCTCGCGAGTCGGTCGGTTCGCCTTACGCATCATTCAGCTCAGCTTGCGCCTCTCCAGGGCCTATGGTAGTGTACCGTCACTGCATCTGGAGCGGGGGAAAGGCCTGTGGCCGCAGAACAGGAAGAAGGATTTGTCGTTCGGGACCGGCGGGGCGGAAGCAGCTCAGACCGTCCGTCCACCACTCCGCCTGCCGCATCGGAGATACAGCCCCACCAGCAGACTGCACCCACCGATCCGCATCAGGACTCGGGAATTCCCGTCACCTTTTCATCATTCGTCATTTCCCTGGGCAGTTCCTCGCTGATGTTAATGGGGGAACAGCTGGACCCCCAACAGCCTCCGATGCCGGTGAATCTACCGCAGGCGAAAGAAATTATCGACTTGCTTTCGGTCTTGGAAGAGAAGACCAGAGGCAATATCACGACGGAAGAACAAGCGGTGCTGCGGGATATGCTCTACGCTCTTAGAATGAAGTATGTGACTTTGGCTGCCAAGTAGTCGTACCCCTGCCGCCTGTCGACCCCAGACGTGTCAGCCAGCCACCATGTCCACGCAGCATGGTGAGACGCTCTCCTGAATCAACGATCTTGAGCAGGCAGTCTTTCATGTGCCGAGGCGCCGACAACCAGGGATGCCGGAAGTGAATGATAGCAAGAAGAACAGAGGTTCCGTGACGGGTGTCGCGCCGACTCTTGTTGAGCCCAACCGGTCTTCACGGCTATCCGGAGCTGCGACTGAACCGGAACACCAGAAGATGCATTTTCGGCCGGTCTGGATTGTCCTCATTCTGCTGCTGCCCTGCCTGGCATTGACCTTTTACTATTCTCAAGTCGTCGTTCCCGGTGGCGAGGAGCCGGATTCCCTTCTGCCGACAACCAGCTACGCATTCGTGCTCCTCCTGCTTAACCTTGATCTGATCGGATTTGTGGTCCTGCTGCTGCTGCTCTCCCGCAACCTGATCAAGGCCTACTTCGAGCGACGACATAGACTATTTGGATCGGGGTTTCGCACGAAATTGGTGGCGGCCTTTATCGGCTTTTCACTCATTCCAACCGTCCTCCTGGCATTGGTGGCAAGCGGGCTGGTGAATAAGGCTGTCGATGTGTGGTTCAGCGATCAGATTGAGCAGGTTATGCGGGATTCGTATGATGTGGCACGGATGCAACATGCCGGCCATATTACCCTGGCTGTGAATAGCGCCAGAGCCATCAGCCATGAAATTTATCGGGAAGACATGCTGCTGACGGAACAACGCGATCTGCTGGTCGCAGCGATGGCGCGCAAGAGGGCTGAATTCGGTGTGGCAGGGATTGAAGTGTTCTCGGCGAAAATGGAAACCCTCACGAAGGCACTGGACCTCGACGTGCCTTCGTCGGCGCTCGATCTCCCGATCGGCCAACTAGTGCTCCAGGTGATCAACGGGAAACAGGAATTGAATGCGGTGCAGGAGGCCCCGACCGGACGTTTGGTGCGGGCTGCCGCTCCGATCGCGGCGAGCGGACGGAGCGGCGAAATCGGCGGCGTGGTGGTGGTGGATGCCTTCGTCCCTGAATCTCTGCTCGCAAAAATGGAAGGGATCGGCCAACAATACGACGAATATAAGCAGACCAAGGCGATGAAGAATCCGATCAAGGCCGCCGCCTATCTCTTCGTCGCCGTCATCACGGTGCTGATTCTGTTCGGAGCGACCTGGTTCGGATTTTATGTCGCGCGGAGTATTACGGTGCCGATTCAGCAGCTGGCTGAAGCGACGGAGGCGATTGCCCAAGGGGATCTTTCTGTCCGGATCGACGCCAAAGCGACCGATGAAATCGGTACCCTCATCGATTCATTCAACCGAATGACGTCGGATCTGCAGGAGAGTAAGTCCGAGATCGAAGAGGCCAATATTTCGTTGCGCCACAGCAATCTGGAGCTGGATCGCCGCCGTGCCTATATCGAGACGGTGGTCGACACCATCGCCGCGGGCCTGCTCTCCATCGATAAGAACGGGCTCATCACGAACTTCAATCCGTCCGGCGAACGGATCCTCGGGCTTACCGCGGATCGATTTCGCAACAGACCGGCCAATGAGGTGTTCAAAGAGTTTCGACTCCATCCGTTTCAGACGGTCTACGACAGGATGTTGGCCGATCAGCGCGATACGCTGACTCTCGAGGGGCAAATGGAGATCGACGGCAGATTCCTGACTATCGGACTTCATGGGTCGCGTATGAAGGACGAGGCGAATAAGGACCTCGGTATTGTGCTGGTGTTTGAAGATCTCACGGAGTTGATCAAGGCACAAAAAGTGGCGGCATGGCAGGAGGTGGCGCGGCGGGTGGCGCACGAAATAAAGAACCCGTTGACGCCCATCCAATTGTCCGCACAACGTCTGCGGAAGAAGTACTTCGAGAAATCGCCGGATTTCGAGACGATTTTCGACGAGGCGACCAACGTGATCGTCAACGAAGTGACGAGCCTCAAACATATGGTCGACGAATTCTCGAAGTTTGCACGGCTGCCGGTTCCTCAAATGGCGCATCAGTCGCTCCACGATGTGATCAACGAAGTCACGGCCCTCTATCGAGGGGCCCACAAGGATGTGGAACTCATCGTGCAACTGGACGAAGACCTCCCTACTCTCAATTTCGATCGAGAGCAGCTCAAGCGGGTCATGGTCAATTTGCTGGACAACGCGATTCAGGCGATGCAACAGAAGGGACGGGTGTGGCTTTCGACGAAGTATGATACAAAGCGCCGGCGCGCTGTGGTGAGCGTGGCGGATGAAGGCATGGGTATTGCGCCGGAAGACCAGGAAAAACTGTTTGTGCCATACTTTACTCGGAAGAAGACAGGAACCGGGTTGGGGTTGGCGATCGTGCGGCGCATCATTACCGATCACGAAGGACAGATTCATGCCGGTCAAAATCAGCCAAAGGGGGCCGTGTTTACATTTGAATTGCCGGTCTAAACACGTGAGGGGTAAGGCGGCGAATACCGCGCTGCTCCGGGATACCTTACGCCTTACGTTTAACGCCTAACGGAGCGCTATGTCTGCATCGATATTAATTGTGGATGACGAAGAACCGATCCTCACATCCTTGAGCAGCATTCTCCGGGACGAAGGTTACGACATCGCAGTGGCCAGGAACGGCGTGGAAGCCTTGCGCGTCTACTCCATGGATCCACCTGACCTCATGCTCCTGGATATCTGGATGCCGGAAATGGACGGCATGGAAACCTTGCGCCGGGTCCGCGAGCTGGTGCCGACGGCGCAAGTGATGATGATGTCTGGACACGGGTCGATCGAAACGGCGGTCAAGGCGATCAAGCTGGGGGCCTATGACTATATTGAAAAACCCTTGTCGCTCGAAAATGTCACACTGCGCGTCAAGCATGCCTTGGATCAATACCGGTTGGAGCAGGAGAATCGAACGCTCCGGACGACAGTTCAGCGGAAGTTCGAGTTGGTGGGACAGTCGCCCGCGATGCAACAGTTGCGGCAGTTGATTCAAACGGCCGGGCCGACCAATAGTCGCGTGCTGATTGGGGGAGAAAACGGCACGGGCAAAGAGTTGGTTGCGCGGGCGATCCACGTGCAGAGCGCCAGAGCAAACCGGCCGTTTGTCGCCGTGAACTGTGCCGCCATCCCCGAAACGTTGATCGAGAGCGAGCTATTCGGACATGAAAAAGGGTCGTTCAGCGGCGCGACCTCGATGAAACGCGGACAGTTCGAGCAGGCGGACGGGGGCACGCTCTTCCTGGATGAAATCGCCGACATGAGCCTGAACACTCAGGCGAAAGTATTGCGGGCATTGCAGGAACAGCAATTCACTCGTGTCGGAGGAACCAAGCTGCTCAAGGTAGACGTGCGGGTGTTAGCCGCGTCCAATAAGAATTTGCTCAAGGAAATCGAAAAGGGCACGTTTCGCGACGACCTCTTCTACCGGCTCAACGTGGTGCCGATCATCGTGCCGCCGCTCAGAGAACGTCGGGAAGACATTCCGTTGCTCATCCGCCACTTTATGAAGGTCCATGCAGAAGAGCAGGGATTACGGATGAAGGAAATCTCGCCGGAGGCGATGGTGGTGTTGCAACAATATGACTGGCCGGGGAATATCCGGGAATTGCGGAATCTGATCGAGCGATTGATGATCATGGTACCGGAGCCGGTCATCGGTCCATCGCACGCGAGCACCTCGTTACAAGCGCGTCCGGCTGAGTCGGTACCCCAGGCTGCAAATGTCGCGATCGATCCGATCTTGACTCAGTCGTATGACTCACTCAGGGACGCTCGCAATGCATTTGAGAAAGACTATATCGGAAGAAAGTTGCGAGAGCACCATTGGAACATATCTCGCACAGCTGAAGATTTGAAAATCGAACGAAGCCATCTCCATCGGAAAATCAAGCTGCTGGACGTGGAGATGCGCCCGGAAGGATAGGGGGATGGGGACTGATTATCTCCTGTGCTCGCGCAACGCGCGGCCTCAGAAGGCCCTCGTTGGACGCGCGCAGTGGGAGACAATCAGTCCTCATCCTTGAAGAGATAGCGAGCAAGCTTGGAAGGACTACCCATTAAATGTATGGTGGTCGCTCGATGCGCGCAGTGGAGACCATCCCAGCCGCCTCGCTGTAATGGGATATAAATGAAAAGTTGGCGCCATCCCTAATATAGTCCTGGCGCTTGCGCGTTGACCTCTGCAACAGCCCTCCGCTAAGATGCGCACCCTATGACAACCTACCGTGATGCCGGAGTCGATATCGACGCGGGCGACGAATTCGTCGATCGCATAAAGCCGCTTGTGCGCTCAACTTTTCGCCCTGAGGTTCTGACAGATCTTGGCGGATTCGGCGGGCTCTTCCGTCTCCAGGCAAAGAAGTATGAGGACCCTGTTCTGGTCTCCGGCACCGATGGAGTCGGGACGAAATTGAAGATCGCCTTCCTGACAGATCGCCACGATACTGTCGGGATCGATCTGGTCGCCATGTGTGTGAACGACATTGTGGTCAGCGGGGCCGAGCCGCTGTTCTTCCTGGATTATTTCGCGACAGGAAAGCTGGCCGTTCCCAAGGCTGAATCCGTATTGAAAGGGATCGCCGAGGGCTGCCGCCAGGCCGGCTGTGCCTTGATCGGAGGGGAAACTGCCGAGATGCCTTCCTTCTATGCGGAGGACGAGTACGACCTGGCAGGATTCGCCGTCGGAGTGGTGGATCGACCCAAGATCATCGATGGCCGCAACATCAAGCCGGGTGATGCCCTGATTGGACTGGCTTCGACCGGCCTCCATAGCAACGGCTATTCGCTGGCGCGTCGTGTCCTGCTGGATCAGGCACAACTCAGCGTGGCCAGCCGCCTCCCCGACCTCGATCAGCCGCTGGGGGACGTACTACTCACGCCGACCAGAATTTATGCCAAACAGGTGCTCACGCTGATCCGGGAATATCCCATCAATGGCATTGCCCATATCACCGGCGGCGGTATCACCGAAAATCTCCCCCGCGTGTTTCCTCCGAACGTACGGGCGCAGGTACAGCGGAATACCTGGTCAGCGCCCCCTATTTTCCAGACAATTGCACGACTCGGGCAGGTCGCACGTGAGGAAATGTATCGCGTCTTCAACATGGGGATCGGCTTGATTCTCGTGACGCCGGCATCAACCGCCCAGGCTGTCATCGCACGGGCCACATCGTTAGGCGATCCGGCTTGCCGGATCGGGACCATCGTGTCATCAAACGGCGACGTTCCAATGGTCGAGTATGTCGATTAAACGGACGGATGCGCTTCGAGTCGCCGTCCTGGCATCCGGGCGCGGATCGAATCTTCAGGCGGTCATCGACGCGATCGAAGCGGGAACGGTTCAGGCGAAGATTGTCGCCGTCATCAGCAACAAGAAAGAGGCTCCGGCATTGGAGCGGGCCCGCCGACACGGACTCTCCGGACTCTTCGTCGACCCCAAGCCCTATGCAGGCAGACCCGATAGTCGTGAGGCCTACGATCGCGAGCTTCTCACAGTGCTTCGGCAACAGGATGTGGAGTTGGTGCTGTTGGCCGGATACATGAAGATCGTGACCGGTATCCTGGTGGAGGCCTTTGTCAATCGAATGATGAACATTCATCCGTCCCTGTTGCCCTCATTTCCAGGGCTGGACGTGCAGAAGAAGGCGATCGAGTGGGGCTGCAAAGTTGCCGGATGTACCGTTCACTTTGTAACCGAAGGCGTCGATGAAGGCCCCATCATTCTTCAAGCGGCGGTTCCGGTTCTCGACGACGATACTCCCGACACATTAGCCGCCCGGATTCTTGAACAAGAACACAAGATCTACCCGCGGGCAGTCCAGCTCTTTGCCGAAGGGCGATTGCGGGTGGAAGGGCGTCGCGTGTTCATCGAAGCCGGAAAGCCGGAGCGTGAATCGACGCGCAGCCCGTCATAGTGCTGCGCGCAGAGAGGCTGAGGCTAAGCAATATGAATCATATTTCTAAACCTCAACCTACACCTCAACCTGTTTCGGATGGAGACTCAGGAAACGGTTGTGTATAATACGACGGGCCGTGAGTCGTTCGTCTTACCGGTTGAATGTCCGTCGAGTGGGGGGCTAGCTCAGTTGGGAGAGCACTACGTTCGCAACGTAGGGGTCGGGGGTTCAACTCCCCTGCCCTCCACCACCATCGTTGGTAGCCTGTGAATAGGCCAGGAGGTTACCATAGCTTCCTGTGCCGTAGAACCGATAACCCGCCATTCCATCTAGCTCTACCGGCTGAAAAATCAAACTTCCATTGAGCGCAGTCTTAAGGATGTTGCGACCTTCGGATACTTGCCGCATCAGGAGCCCGTTAAGATCGACAATTCGTGTTCTTAGGTCCCGGCTCAACCTTGCAGGATCAAGTGATCTAACCTTCGCCATTTCAGTCAATTCTGAAATTTGATCTTGGGTTGCTTTCTTGCGGTCCTCTTCCGCCCGAAGTTTCTCGTAGATCGTTTCTGATCCACCCGACGCAGCAATCGCCTCTGCCAAGTGGTCAATGCGTCTATCTACTTCAGATAACTCCCGTTCCAGTATATCCATTTTGTTAGGTTGGGTGGCTTTATCATTTTCAATCTCACTCACGGCAAGTTTGACCGATTCATCAAGTAACTTAGGGTCCAAGGCATCTTGGAGAGACTTCAATACGGCCCTGTCCATCTGATGCTGTCCGATCTGCAAGCTGTTCTTACAAATTACTGCCCCACGTTTTTGATAACATGCACACCCATACGTCTTGTATGTATGTCCCTTTCTTTTGCGTGTGATGCCTACTATGGACTTCCCGCACATACTGCACTTGGCTAGGCCGCTGAGCAGGTACTGAGAATTTAATACCCTGCCACAGGGACCGTTCTTCAAGGTTCCATCATGATCACGACGGTAAATCTTAGCCGATTCCTTGATTCTTTCCTGGACTCTCTCCCAATCCCGATCAGAAACGATCCTATGGCTAGCAACTGGTATTCGTAGCCATTCGGATTCGGGCCTCTGTCTTTGCTTCTTAGTCCCACCGATTTGGACAGTCTGTGTCTGGTTCCAGATTGATATGCCACGATAAAGCTCACGGTGAAGGATCTCGCGGATAGCTGATGGAGCCCAGCCAAGGTTGCCCCCTCTTGGTGGGGGAATGTGGTTACGATTCAGAGTTTTTGCGAGCGTTGTTAGCCCAATGCCGGAAGCATACAATTGGAATATATACCGAA
>JACAFD010000326.1 GCA_013388555.1 Nitrospirota bacterium
CCCCATTCCCCTATGGGCGTGGCAAACGTGAGCTGATTCTCGCCCACGCTCAAGAAATGAGCGTCGATCTGGCCATCTCCTACGCCTATGGCGACAGCCCCGGCGATCGCGACATTCTTGAATTAGTCGGGCACCCCCTGGTAGTCAACCCGATCCGGGGCATGGCTCACACGGCGCAGCAACAAGGCTGGCCTGTCGCGACGTGGAAATAAACGAGGTCGTCAAGCCAGAAATAAGTCATCAAGTCGGACATTCGACTTTACGACCTTCAGACTTGACGACTGTATGACTTGAGCATTCTATGCGAATTTCCGAGATCTTCCATAGCATTCAAGGCGAGTCGAGCCACGTCGGACAGCCTTGTGTATTTGTGCGATTGACCGGATGCCCACTCCGCTGCACCTGGTGCGATACAGACTATGCCTTCTACGGAGGGCAAGAGCGCTCAATTGATGAGGTACTGGCCCTCGTGCACGACTATGGGTGCCCCCTCGTGGAGGTGACAGGAGGAGAACCGCTTGTGCAGCCTGAGTGCCTCCCGTTCATGACCAGACTCTGTGACGCTGGCTACAAGGTCCTCCTTGAAACCAGTGGCGCCGTTGATATTGCGCCGGTCGATCCGCGCGTGCATGTCATTCTGGATGTCAAGTGTCCAGGGAGCGGGATGACAGATCGAATGCACTGGCCGAATCTGTCTCATTTGGCGGTCAAAGACGAGGCGAAATTTGTACTGGCTGACCGAGCTGACTACAACTGGGCCCGTGAGATTCTTGCTCAGTATGACTTAGCCAGCCGTTGTAGGGTCCTCTTTAGTCCAGTTTTCGCCAAGCTCGATGTGCGTGAGCTGGCAGAGTGGATCCTGGCCGATAAGCTCCCGGTACGATTCCAGATACAGTTGCATAAACATATCTGGGCACCCGACATGCGAGGGGTGTGAGTTGTAGCTATCAGCAGTCAGCCCTCAGTTTGAACTGAAAGCTGAGAGCTGATGGCTGACTGCTTGAACAAGGAGAGGTGAATGAAGATCATGCAAGTCACAGTACAGGTTGACCGAGCGGAAAACGCAGGCACTGAAGCGTTGGTACTCACCCATTGTGAGGGGGAGGGATTGGCCAAACAGGATGAGGCCCCGCTTGACCGAGCCCTCGGGGGCGCGCTGAGCAAACTGGTGCAATCCAAGGAATTCGAAAGCAAGGCCAACGAAGTTTTGGTGTATCACACACAGGGCACAGTGTCTGCGAAGCGACTGGTGCTGGTCGGTTTGGGCAAAAAAAAGGAAGTCACGCTAGAAAAGATTCGGCAAGCAATGGGTTCAGCCGTGAAGCGCGTCCGTCAGGCGAAGGTCGGATCCTTTTCGGTGCTACTACCGACTGTGACACCTGCCGGAATGTCATGGGTCGAGGTGGCACAAGCGATGGTCGAAGGGGCGATCCTGGGCAGTTATCAGTTTACCGTCTATCGAAGCGAGGTAGCATCAGGGCAAGAGGTGACGGAGATGAGGATTCTCATCCCGAAAAATGGGCTGTTACGGCAGATCAGTGAAGGGGTCCGGCGCGGCGTTGCCACCGGAGAAGCTACCGCCTTTGTTCGGGACCTCTGTAATCATCCCTCCAATATCCTGACCCCTGCGAAGGTCGCTGACGAGGCGAAGTCCATCGCCAAGGCTGAGAAAATCACGATCAAGATTCTTGAGCAGAACGAGATGGAGCGCTTGGGAATGGGTGCATTACTCGGCGTAGCGCGCGGGAGCCAGGAACCGCCTAAGTTCATCATCCTTGAATACAACGGAGCCAAGAAAAAGGATGAGCGCCCGGTTGTGCTCGTCGGGAAAACGATCACCTTCGATACAGGCGGGATTTCGCTGAAACCTGCCGAGAACATGGAACATATGAAAGCCGATATGACGGGGGGGGCCGAAGTCCTGGCTTCGATCCGGGCTGCAGCCAGACTCAAGCTTCCGCTGCGCCTCATCAGTATCCTGCCCGTGGCGGAGAATATGCCGGGTGGTCGAGCCATGAAGCCAGGCGATATCGTGAGGACGTTGTCGGGGAAGACCGTCGAAGTACAGAACACAGATGCGGAAGGCCGGCTCATCCTGGCCGATGGCCTTGCCTACGCGATGCGCTATAAGCCGGCAGCCTTGATCGACATTGCGACGCTCACGGGAGCCTGTGTCGTAGCGCTCGGTCAATTTGCGATCGGGATGTTCGGGACTGATCAGAAGCTCAAAGAGCAGGTCAGAAAGTCGGGGGAAAAGACTGGTGAGCGGGTATGGGAGATGCCCTTGTGGGAGGAATATTTCGAACAACTCAAGAGCGATGTCGCCGATATGCGTAACATCGGTGGTCGTGGTGGCGGCATGATCACCGCAGCCCTCTTTCTGAGCAAGTTCGTGGGGGACTGTCCGTGGGTGCACCTCGATATCGCCAGCACTGATTGGAGTGAGCGGGAACGAGCCTACATTCCGAAGGGTCCCACCGCGATTGGAACCAGGTTATTGGTGCAGTATCTCATTGACCGGAGCTTATAAGAATGGCCCGCAGGCTGTTCAGAAAGGCCGTCCAGCAAGCCCGCAGGCGAGTCGGAACCGGAGGCGTACCCTTCCGGGGTACGGTGAGGATTTCGATGAGCCGAGAACGAAGCTGGCGGACTTTATCAACAGCCTGCTGAAGGATTTCATGACCTCGCGCGACAAGATCGGACAGCTCTTCATGGTCGGGTTTCTGGGCACATCGGTGACGCCCGATCTGGCCTCATTCATCAAAGAATACAGGCCTGGCGGTGTCATTCTGTTCTCGCGGAACCTTGAATCCGTCGAACAGATCGTCGACCTGACCAATGATTTACAAACCTGCAGCCCTCATTCGCCTCTCGTGATCTCGATCGATCAAGAAGGTGGCCGAGTCTCCCGTCTACCGAAGGGCTTTACGATTTTCCCTCCCTGCGGCCTGTTGGGCCGTTGCAACTCAGCCGAATTGGCTTACGCTGCTGCAGCCACCATTGCCAAAGAGCTGAAGGTGGTGGGGATAAACATGAATACAGCGCCGGTTCTCGACGTGAACAGCAATCCGGACAATCCGGTCATCGGTGACCGCGCGTTCGGCACGACCCCGGATGTGGTCTGTGAGTTGGGGTCGGCGACGGTAGCAGGGCTGCAAGAAAATAAAGTAGCGGCTTGCGGGAAACATTTTCCCGGTCACGGTGATACGAACGCCGACTCCCACAAAGAACTCCCTGTGGTCGAGGCACAGCGGGAGCGATTGGAGGTTCTCGAGTTTCCTCCCTTCCGCCGAGCCGTCCAGCACGGCATCGCGTCGATGATGACCGCGCACGTGCTCTACCGGGCCCTCGATCCAGAATTGCCGGCTACGCTCTCACCAGCCATCGTTACGGATTTCTTGCGGCGGGAACTACAATACGATGGAGTGGTGTTGACGGATGACCTGGAAATGCACGCAATCATTGACCATTATGGCGTGGAAGATGCTGCGATTCGTGCGGTGCTGGCGGGCTGCGATGTCTTGTTGATTTGTCAGGATCGGAACCGGGAAATCGCCGCTTTCGAGGCTGTGGAGAAGGCGATGGAATCAGGCACGATTTCCAGCGAGCGCTTAGACCACTCGGTGGCTCGGATTGCCCGGCTGAAAGACCGGTTTGTGAGGCCCTATAGGCCGGTGACAATCTCCGACGCGAAGCTCGTGGTAGGATGTCGATCCCATCAGGCGCTGCTGCACACGATCGAACAGGCTCGGACGCGGTCATCTCCCCTATTATATTCATAAGCGATTGTGCTGCCACCGCCGATCACCCTGCTACAAAAAGCCTTCGTCGACCGTCGTTCGTGACGCGCATGAGGAATGCAGGCGAAGAATCCAACCGCCTGCAGGCTATGGGAGAATAGCGCCACTTTTCGCAGTCGGTTCTGCTATATTGCACGGGACCAAGCTGCGAAACAGACCCGTACGCAATCGAGTGGCTACCTGCGCAGGCAGCCTAGCCATGACAGCAACAATACGATCCCGCCCACGGGGGGGGGGGCGTGTCGTTTGTAATCAAAGGAGCCGAGGGCTGTTCGATGGAAACTGCGAGAAGGGATGTGCTTCTTGGGACGATCACCTGGTGGGGCTTCCATGGCCTCCTGATTTGGTTGGGAGTTTCGCATTTTTTGAATGTGCGGGGTACCGCCGGTCAAATCTTAATGTCAGATTTGTTTGCCGGCACTCTCATAGGAGCCTGTATACTATCCCTCCTACGGTTGACTGCAGGACGCATATTGCTTCGCGCAGTTGGGCTCATAGGTATTGCGCTAGCCCTCCTTCCTCTGTGGCAGGGAAAGTTTGAATGGGGCAACCTGACCGATATCGCGATCTGGGCATACACCTTTTTTTCCTTCGGACCCATGAGCTGGCGTCATGCTCTCTATACACCGCTAGGCGTCTTCGAGAAGATGACGACAGAGAAACAGTAGCTTGCCCCCCTCGAGCCCGCTAGCAGGCTCGGACAAACCGTCCCAACCATTAAAAATCGGACAGACCGCAGACTTTTTCAGTATCCTGCTAAGTCTTGGCCTTGCCGTTGTCCAAATGCCGGTGTTGCCAGTCGAGCCATGCATGGCCAAGTTCGTGGGCAAGAATATAGCGTCGTCTGGTCACAGGCAAGCGCTTGCGAAGGTAGATCGTTTTAGTGGTGTCGTCCCAGATGCCGTCGGCATTCGGGTCTCGACTGTCCATATCGGTATCGGAAAGTTGTCGTACGGAGATCCGATAGCCGAATGGAAAGACAACTCGAGAAGGCATGCGCAACATAGCCACTGCTCCTGATTAGCTGTTAGCGTATCACAAAGTCCTTTCCCACTTCACGGGGTATGTGTTAAGTAAGATCAATGGGTTATAAATATTTTCCGCTCAAGAAATCTGCGCTTTCGGAGTATACTAAGCAGTAGCGAGGGCAGATTATGCATCGTGTTCTTGTGCTGGGCGCCGGAAAGATTGGTTCCCTGGTTGCATGCCTCTTATCAGAAAGCGGGGACTACGAAGTCAGTCTGGGTGATATCAGCCTCGATGCGTCCAAACGATTCGTTGAAGACCTTGGACTCACACGAGTGACACCACTGCTACTCGATGTTCGACATCCCGATACGATCAGCATCCATATGAAGGCGCATCGATTTGATGCCGTCCTGTCAAGTCTCCCCTATTTCTGCAACCCCGTTGTGGCCGGATTGGCTCGGGAGCACCGACTTCACTATTTTGACCTGACAGAGGACGTCGAGGTCACCAATCAGGTCAAAGTCCTGAGCGCCGATTCACCACAAGCCTTTGTGCCGCAATGCGGTCTGGCCCCGGGGTTTATCAGTATTGCGGCCCACGACTTGATCACCCATTTCGATACGGTGGATACGGTCAAGATGCGGGTCGGAGCCTTGCCGGTTCATCCCAGCAATGCTCTCAAGTACTCGCTGACCTGGTCCACCGATGGGCTGATCAACGAATACGGCAACATCTGTTACGGGGTTGAGGAGGGGGAGAAGGTTCCCCTCCTGCCGCTAGAAGGGTACGAGACAGTCGAGGTGGATGGACTCCTGTACGAAGCGTTCAACACGTCAGGAGGATTGGGAACGTTGGCCGATACCTACGCAGGGAAAGTCCGGACCATGAACTACAAGACACTGCGGTATCCAGGCCATTGCGAAAAAATTCACCTCTTGATGAAAGATCTCAAGCTGAATGAGGATCGTGAGACGCTCAAACGTATCCTTGAGCAAGCAATTCCCCAGACGCTGCAAGATGTCGTCCTGATCTATGCCTCCGTAATGGGAAAGAGGGAAGGCGCCTTGTTCGAGGAGAACTATGTGAAGAAGATCTATCCCCAATGCATTAAAAGGAAACTGTGGTCTGCCATTCAAGTGACAACTGCCTCGAGCTTCTGTGCAGTGGTGGATCTCGTGCTTGCGTCGCCTGCCCGGTACAGGGGGTTCGTGACTCAGGAATCGTTTCTGTTACAAGACGTGCTCAACAACCGGTTTGGAGCCTGCTACCGATGATGTCTATCGCGGAAATCTTAAAGGGATTGGGCTTGAGCGCCATCAACGCCGGTGGCAGCACTGGAACCCATTGGTGGACCTCCCGTGAGACCACACCACTGTTGGAATCTGTGAATCCGGCAACCGGCAAGATGATTGCGCAAATTCGTGCCTGCTCAGCCGACGACTATGAGCACATCGTGCGGGAGTCCATTGCGGCATTTCAGCGATGGAGGCTCGTCCCGGCCCCCAAGCGGGGAGAACTTGTCCGGTTGATCGGCTCAGCTTTGCGGGAGCATAAAGATTTACTTGGCTCGCTGGTCTCTCTCGAAGTCGGGAAGATCAAGGCGGAGGGGGATGGTGAAGTTCAGGAAATGATCGATATGGCGGACTTTGCCGTAGGCCAGTCACGCATGCTGTATGGAACGACGATGCATTCCGAACGGGCTCAGCACAGAATGTCGGAACAATGGCACCCGCTCGGACCGGTCGGCGTGATCACCGCCTTCAACTTTCCCGTCGCAGTCTGGGCCTGGAATTCCTTCCTGGCCGCGATTGCCGGGGATACGGTTGTTTGGAAACCTTCGCCAAAAGCATCGCTCTGCGCGATCGCGGTGCAACGCCTCTGCAACCGAGTGATGGAGCAGCAGGGCTACAGCGGGATCTTCTCACTGATCGTGACGGCCGAGAAGGCCATTGCGGAGACATTGGTCCGGGATTCCCGATTCCCGTTGATCTCCTTCACTGGATCCGTACCAGTCGGTCGAGCGGTAGCCTCGACCGTCGCACAACGGCTGGGGCGGACACTCTTGGAATTGAGCGGAAACAACGCCATCATCGTGGATCAGACGGCGGACCTCTCCTTGGCGATTCGCGCCATCGTGTTCGGGGCGGTCGGTACCGCCGGTCAACGTTGCACGACGACCAGACGGCTGTTCGTCCATACGTCTCGTTACGAGGAAGTGGTCACGAAGCTGATCTCGGCGTATCGACAGATCCCTATCGGCAATCCATTGGAACCAGGGGTACTCATGGGTCCCCTGATCGATCGCCCTGCGGTCGAAGCCTATCGAAACGCTCTTGAAGAGGTGAAGCGGGCAGGAGGGAAAGTCCTCTATGGGGGGCAGGTCTTGGATCAGCCTGGTTATTTCGTGGAACCGACCATTGTGAAGGCAGAGAACCATTGGCCCATCGTCCAGCGCGAGACCTTTGCACCGATTCTCTATGTCATGCCTTTTGAGGCGCTTGACGAGGCCATCACGTTACAGAACGGGGTCCCTCAAGGTTTGTCTTCTGCAATTTTCACGGCAGACCTGCGGAGCAGCGAGCGGTTTACCTCCGTTGCCGGCAGCGACTGCGGGATCGCCAACGTGAATATCGGGACGTCCGGGGCAGAAATCGGCGGTGCCTTTGGAGGCGAAAAGGAAACGGGCGGTGGACGCGAAGCAGGGTCGGATGCCTGGAAAGCCTATATGAGACGGCAGACGAACACGACCAATTGGGGAGAAGACTTGCCGTTGGCGCAGGGTATTCAATTCGGCTCCTAACCGCTGAGAGACGAAGGTCAATGGTCATTGGTCAACTGGAGAAAGACGGGTGCAGAACGAAAGGTAGTTGTTGCCATTGACGAGTGACCAGTGACTAATGACCGATGACTATCCGTATTATGGAGGTACCCATCATGGACCAAAGTGAGGCACTCGATGCGTTGATCAGCCGGATGATCGACGACTATGTGTCGAAGAATCGGGCAGCCAAGGTGCTGCGAAGATTGCTGGATGAGGCGGGAGTCGGTTTCCACCCGGTCGCAGACCACTTGACGCTGCGGACTCTGGATATCGATCGGCGTGCGGAGCAATTCACCAAGCTCGGGTATGGGTACAGTGAAACGATCGAGTATGAAGACTGGTACGCGAAGGTCTATCGGAAGGTGGGATACCCTGCGCTCTTCGTGGATCAAGCCTATTCCGATGATCGGGGCCGCACCAGCATCATCCCTGGTTGGGTCAGGACATTCGGCGATCAGGTGTTCCATCATGTGGCGATACGCGTGGAAGACATCGAGCAGGCGATGGAACGGTTGAAGGCACAGGGGGTGGTCTTCGCCGGCCAGATCGTCGGCGCCCGAGGTGGCCAGTTACGGCAAATCTTCACGGCGCCTGAAATGGTGGACGGTCAGCCTTTTTCCGTGCTGGAACTCGCGGAACGCCATTACGGATATCAGGGCTTCTCACCTCCTCAGGCAGACAGCCTAATGAAGTCGACAGTGGTTCGGTAATGCGGCCCTATTTGACATTATTGACGAGCGTGCCTGCGGCTATCACGGATTCGCCCCTTCGACAATCCTGCGTCACTCTTCCTTCGTAAAAAGTGGGCGAGACAAGCCAGACGTACGCGACAGGCGCGACTCGCGCGAAAAACGGGATGCGCTTCGGAAGGACAGCCCCCCCCGAACATCACACCAATTTCAGGGTGTTCCTGAATATTCTAATCAGGTAGCCGATGCCATGGTGCCCCAACCTGTGTAGAAACTGGTTGAATCTTTTTTGATATCCGTGTCTCATACAGCCAGTCAGATGGTCACAGGCGATGGAAGCCTGGATAGAAGGTGAAGATCGATATCCCCAACCCCAACCACAGGAGGTCCGTTGTGATGAAAAAAGGACTACTAGTTGTCGCCGCAATTGCTGTCATCGGATGTAGCGGAGTGGCTCCGCAGAAGGCTACAAGCGGGGAGCCCGCTAGCCCTGCCCTCGGATACGACATCCATGTGCAGGCGCCACACATCATGGAGGACGGCGCGATGGGCGGCCCGTTCCATCATTACTGCAAGGGGATTTCTGACAAGATCCTTCAATGTCTGCTGTTTGAATCGACTGATCCGAAGGCCCCGCTCGTGGGGATCGAGTATTTCGTATCAAAAGACCTAACAAGGAAACTCCCTGCCATCCAATGGCACCGGCACTTCCATGACCATAAGGTCGAGGTCGCCACGGGCCGTGTCCAGATCCTCGACATGCCAGCCGACCAGGCCGCCAAGGTGGCTGAAGCCGCAGCAGCGACAGACGGTGTGATTTATCACTTGTGGCAGCATGGGCAGGAATTCCCGGATGGTACCGTGAGTTTCCCTCAGTCCATCGGACACAAGTTCACCGGGTATTCTGACAAGTAGGACCACAAGTGGGACCAGCCCCGTCCTTGGTGGGCCGGGTTGGTCCCTGTGTGTCTCCGCTCTCAATGACGGTTGCAAAACAGGGGGAGGCAGCGAATGCATCCATTTGTCCTGTTCATGGTGTATGTGGCGGCAGTGCTCGGTCTATGGAGTCTTCCGGTCTTCGGGGCCGATGAAACTGTACTCAGGCCACGGGTGCCGATCGACAAGATCGAGGAGGCCAGGACCTGGACCAACCCCTTCGAGGCCACGCCCGAGAATATTGAGAAGGGAAAAGCCATTTTTCACGGGAAGGCGTTCTGCGTCACCTGCCATGGCAAGGATGGGAAAGGGTTGGGAGGAGACATTGCACCAGGGAGCATCAAGGGTCCCCTCCCGAGAGATTTCACTGATAAGATCTGGCAGGCAACCCGAACCGATGGAGAACTGCTCTGGATCCTGAAGAACGGGAGTAAGGGAACGGCGATGGCTTCCTTTATTCCGCTGATCCTGTCAGAAGCAGAAGCGTGGCAGGTATTGCTATACGTACGGTCATTCGCTCAACCATAAACGGTCCCGGACAGAACGCTATTTGTTCTCCACCGAAAGATAAATTTTGACTCGCCCATCCTTCTTGTTGTCGATGAAGTACACATTCATTGCCGCATTGCTTCCTGGTCTCGATGCAGAAAACTTTTCTGTTTTGGTGTAAATCTCGGTTTCAGAGTCCTCATCGAGCTCCCTTCCGACCCAACCTTGCGGCAAGCTGTCCCGCAACCGATTCACGATATCCACAACCGCCTTGTCCGCTTCCGATCTATCTGGAAATCTGAATTGACAACTCCACTTCGCTCCACTCGAACTGTCCTTGTACCACACAGGGAAAGCGGTGGAAGGCGCGACTCCAGAGGGGCATGGGGCCTCGCTGAGGCCCATTGTAGTAGGGTGTCATTCAAAGGGGCAAGATCCAGGGAGCCACGCCAAGACAGCTGCGCCTGAAGAAGGCGAAACCCAAACCTTCCAGGATGCTGGTGCGCCTTTGAAGCATCTTGAGGCAGTATTGCAGACCGAGGGAGCACAGCGGTAGGCTGTCAATTAGCTGAACGATAACATTATAGGTGTTCGGCTCCAGACGTGTTGAGGGAGTTGTGCCACTGCAATGCGCCGAATGTAGTCGGCCTTCTCATAATCGACATCACGCCTGGGTGGCGCAGGGATTACTCGGGGGGATACTATGAACAATCTATCGGGTACGAGATTGTCAGGCCGCATCAGATGGAATGTTCTGACCGTACTCTGTTCGCTCGCCGCTGCCAGTTGCGCACAGCCTGTTGAGACGATTGAGATGACCTCTTTCGATCCATCACAGGATCAGGCGGCTATTGTCGGATACTATCGAGAAGAAGCCATGAACCTGAGAGAGCAGGCTGCCAGATATGCCGAGAGCGCTGTCCGGTACGAACATCTCTTCGGCCCCCAATCGGACTGGGTCAGTGGAGCCCGGAAACTCTCCCATTACTATGCCGAATCGGCTCAGGAACTTGAGCGTCTGGCTGAAGCCCACGCTAAGGTCGCTCAACCGGGAATACAGAAACGCCGATGCCCGATGAAAGACTGTAGTAATTAGAAATAGACGGCCGTCACTTGTCAATAGGAGGACCCATGAAGCGCTTAACTCTGTATCACGTGGTCGCCCTGGCGATACCGATTTTGTTATTGATGGGCGGGTGTGGGAGAACCATCGACCCGGGAATGCGAGGTCTCCGCTGGTCCCCCCTGTCGGGAGGGCTCGAGAAAGAGTCGCTCAAGAACGGGTTCTATTGGCGCGCGCCGTGGAACGACGTGTTTGAGTATGATGTCCGATATCAGAGTTTTACTGAAAAGATCGATGCTTTGACCGCCGACGATCTCTCAGTAACCTTGCATGTGGCGATCACAATGAGCCCGATTCCCGATGAAATTTATTTTCTCGCTCAGGAGGTGGGGCCCAATTGGTACCAGCAGCTTGTCAGGCCGCAATTCCTGTCGGCGACGAGGGGCGTTGTCGCCCAATACAGCATGGTGACGCTCCCGGAACGAAGCAGCGAAATCGGGAACAAGATTGAAGCGGTGATGGTCGAGTCACTCAAAGGACGGCATCTGAGTATTTACAGCGTGGCGTTGTCTGAAATCGAGTTTTCAAAAATGGTGCTGCAAGCCATCGAGAATAAACAAGCCAAGGAGCAAGAAAAGGAGCAAAAGGAATTTGAGCTGATTATTGCGGAACGCAATGCGGAAATTGCCAGGATCCAAGCCAAAGGAGAGGGGGATGCATTGAGAATCCGCGCTGAGGGCGAAGGGGAAAGCCTGCGCATCCGCGCAATGGGCCAATCTAAAGCACAGGAGATCATCACGAAAACGCTCACCCCGGACTATCTCAAATACAAATTGTACGACAGTCCTAACTCCAAGTTGGTGATCGTCCCGGATAAGTCTAACGTCCCGATCATTGTAAGCCCTGGCTCAGACCAAACACGCTGAGAGCTGGAATCGGAATCAGGCCGCCCTCCAGGGTCGCCGGGCGAGAAGGAGTCTCCTGATCAATGCCCGTGATGACAGCCTCAGATCAGCACAGAAGGGGCCGGATGTGCGGCC
>JACAFD010000316.1 GCA_013388555.1 Nitrospirota bacterium
ACATCTGGCGTCCCGATATCTGAAGATCCCCCTGCTCTATCGCGCCGCGCATTGTCCGCTAACTCCTGGTAAATCGCCTGGAGTTTATGTAACTCCCCTGTACCTAGATTGCCCAACCCGAGCATGGCATTGTGCGCTCCATGCGTGGAACGGATGATCTCATTGAGCTTCAATTGAATCGCTGCAGTGTCTCGGTTCTGGGTACTTTGGATGAGAAATACCATGACAAACGTGATCATCGTTGTTCCCGTGTTGATGACCAACTGCCAAGTATCACTGAACCGAAACACAGGGCCAGCCAGGCCCCACACCAGCACCATGCCTATTGCCACCCCAAAAGCTGTCGGACTTCCCACGTAGCGAGCGGAATAGTTAGCGAACCGAGAAAAGATACCGATTTCTGCTCCCACCGTATTAGTACGCTCGCGCGTGTCATGGTGGCCCTCCTTGAGGGCCCACCCTAAACCGGACAGATGATGTGCTTTCTACAACCACCTGACGCCCTATTGACATAGTTGCCCGGTAAGCAGATCATGCCGCTACACATTTAACCACAACTTAACGACGGGGAAGGCCCACCGCCGTCACTTTGAGAAATAGGTGGTCCACGTGTTCACCCATCGCAAGGAAGTTGACTCCTATATCAAGGCTTGCGAGAACCTCATCTCTGCGGCAACGATGCCGGGCAATGCAAAATTAACTGTCGATGAATGTGCGGTGGTTAAATACTACGCTGGAGAACTTTCTAAGATTACTGAGACCGAGACCGACGCCAACGTGCAGTCGAACATACAAACAGTGCTCTGGCCTCTCGATACCGTAGCTGCGACACGTTAATCTGTGTGATTCGTAGAGATCCTTTCACTTTGTTGCGGTCGAGTATCGCGCTTGGGCATGTCGCCGGAGCGCCAAGTCTGTCTGATAGTGAGCAACCTGGAATCGCTCGCTCCCAGGGTCGTAGTTGGCTTCAACTTCATCCCAAAACGGCGTGTCCTCACTCTTCGCATGTAACATCTCAATAGGTGTCTGGCCGTTCAACGATCCGTGAGGCCGATCCCAGTTGTAATAGTGTTGCCACTCGGCCAACCGCAATTCCAGTTCAGGGCTGTTTGGATCAGCAACCGCCCAGAACTCCTCGCGATCGGTCTTTTGGGAGCGTTCTACTTTGCCATTCAGGTGCGGTGAGGCGGGCTTGATGGGACGGAATTTGATGCAATGGTCCCTCAACCACTGTTGGACCGACACCGCGAAGAATTCCCGGCCCCGGTCGGTCTGAACCCGCTGCACAGGAAACGGCATTTCTTCCAGGACGCGCTCCAAGAATGCCAGCGTACTTGTCGCCGTGCGTCGACGGAAGATCGCCAGCACCCGATAGCGCGTACAATCGTCAACAGCGGTGTATTGATAGCATCCCGGGGCAATCTTGCAGGTGTCGAGCTGCACGCGGTCCCCGGGAATGAGCCGAGCATACCGATGTCGCGTTTTCCGCCGAGTCGGGCGCCCCAGCGGGGAAACCTGATTGCTGACTAGAACCTTGTGAATCGAGTCTAACGAGAGCCGGAGATCATGATGACGCCGTAGTTCACTCTGAATTCGTCGTGCCCCCAGCTCCGTTCGGCTCGCAAGCCGAGGATCAACAGTCTCTCCTTCTCGAACACCCGCCGATTGGGTGACCGTAGGGGTCGGCGACTGCGATTGAGGAGACCGACCTCCCCCGCTTCATGAAATCGTCGTACCCACTGCCGGAGGGTAGGGCGGGAAATCCCGCACCGTCGACACACCAAGCCTGCATCGCCTGTTTGCTGATAGAGTTGTACCCAGAGAAGTCGCCTGCGTATTTCGGGGTTCATTAACTTAGTTTAGTTGAAACGATGTGTGCGAATCACTCAGGTTATGGGCCGTACGGCTCCGGACCATATGGGTATGGCCCCTGGGGTTATTACGGCGATCCGTTTTATCGGCCGTATCGCTACGGTGGCTTTTATCCTCCCTATTACGGCGGCGGATCGTCGCCGGCTCCTGCGCCTCCACCACCGTCTTCTGTCCCGCCGCGATTCCAAAAAATCCGATGAACGCCAGAGACGGCTCATTCCATCCTGTTCTCTCCCCCCCTCCGCTGAGCCTTGACCTTGTGTTGGTCTGACACGCACCCCCAGGATGGAGATGGCCGCGTCTTCGAGCAACATGGAGTTGCGTGTATTACGTTGTCACTAACGTACTGCGCGACGCTCAGGGCTTGTCGCAAACCAGTTCCCACAGCCCTTGATTCAGACTCTCTGGTTCAACGGGTAACCAATTATCTTGGTCTACGTATCCATCATTCGGTTCACCGGTTCCCATATGGCTTGAAAACTCCGTGAATGCCAGCAACCGTAAACGCTTATTTGCACAATCCAATTGTTTTTGAGTCATCGTCGAGAAAAAGCGATGAGGTCCAAACCCCGCTGGTCCCATCCCGACATTACCTTGCATCGACTTATAGTCAATTAATTGCCACAGGGTCACCTGATTCCCTTCCCGGCGGATAGTCGCTGAATCGATATACACCGTCCGAAGGCCTGGTGATTGATATTGTTTCTCTAACGCCACCCATTCTGCATACGCTGTTCCACAACTCAGCGCCAGGAGGGTGATGAGTGACATGAAACCCAAGAAGCAGGTCACAGGCAAGCGGTGGAAGGGCGAACCCGAGAAGGGCATAGGACCCCCGCAGGGAGGCGTATTGTAAGAGGGTTGCTAAGTTCGGCGCAAGGCGTATTTCGCAGGCTAGCGACGAGTCAGGCCATCACGACTGGCATACAGGGTGTTCTCGCGTCGACGACCTGGCTGAATGGAGCATTCGTGACAGAAACCGAGATGGCTAATGATCAGAGGGAGAGCAGCATCCCCGAAGACATGCGAGATGATCCAGTGAGCCGCATGATGCGAATCGGCCTCATCGCCTCCTCGGGGCCGTCCCGCTATGGCATGACATACCGGACGGCGGGACAGGCTTTCTACAATGGACCAGACCAGGATCTGAGAGAAGCCTGGGGAGAGTGGAAGAATGGAGTGACCACCTTTCGCAGTGCCATCGGCCAACAATGGAATAACGTAGACGGTGATCACACCAGGGCTCGACTGGAACAAAATTATGGTCGATTTGGTCTCTCCTGGAACCAGGCGTCCTGGCCAAGCCTCGCCGTAACCTATTCGCAGAATACGCTGAATAGCACGCTGGATCCGACCGGCATCACCCCCCAGAAAATGAACAATCACACACTCGAAGCTGCCCTGGGATATAGCGGCGTCGCGTGGCACTTCGGACTGGCATCCAATTACACCCTCGGAGCCGATCTCCTTCGCAACGGATCGGACAACCACGCCAAATTGCAGACGGTCACAGCCTCGCTTCGCCCGCTCAACACCCTGACCATTGCACCCACGCTCGGCTATCGAACGGAACAGCAAGACTGGTCCGGCGTCCGGATCGACTCGTCCTCAGCCGCTCTCGCCATGAAGTACAAGCAGACCGAGCGGCTCTCCTTCGACGCCATGGGACACTACTTCGGCATACGATCGAGCGATCGGCTCATCGATCGCGAGACTATCGGCGGAAAAGGTACTCTCACGGTGGAGGTTCAACAATTACGAGGATGGACCACGCTGATGTCTCTGGAGGGGGGCTATAACCAGCTAACAAATCGGGTGATGCCCTCTGCCGACACCCAAGACATTTCCGGGCTTCTCCGCTTTCAGCTGGCTCCTCTCTAGACATTCTTCGGTGAGGAGGTACGGCTCAGGAAAGACTGTTCTGCAGCGACTCCCGTGGCCATGCAGTGCATGTTGGGTGAATCGTGAGGGGGAAGCAATCGGGGGCTCCCGGACGGGCGCATGGGCCACAGGCGAGGAATTGTCAGCGAGCTGCGGGGCGGGTCGGAGTGG
>JACAFD010000192.1 GCA_013388555.1 Nitrospirota bacterium
GAGTTGATTCATGAACTGATCGCGGTGATGTATTACCACGGGACCGTGGCCGATCTCGTGCGCATGCCCCATTACCACCCCACGCTGGCTGAAATCGTGACCTATCCAGCGGAATCCCTGGTCGAACAGTTGAGCGCATCATGAGGGGATTCCCTATGTTTCCGCTGAACGTGTTTCCCCTGTACCGGGATCTGTTTGCCAGCAACAAGGAAGGGGACTCAGTGACAGCAGTGGGCCCTGCAATACGCCACCGACACACATCGGGAATGGAGGTTCGTGGGGCCTACAGGGGTGAGCAATTCTCCAGCGGCCGCGGTCAAGGTTGGGCAATGATCTGACGCCCTCCATCTCAACCTCAGCATTAGCCGTTCAGAGTTGAACCAGCGGCGCCATCCAGTGTAGCGTACCACCTATGGCGATACAGAATGAGCCGGCGCGGATCAATTTGCAGATGATCGGGATGATCGCGCGATCCGTGGGGATCGTGGCTATTGCACTTGGATTCGTCACGGGAATCTACGGATTGGAAGAGACGGGAGCATGGTGGCTGCAGACAGCCTTGGGGTTATTGGTGACCGGGATGCTGGCTCAAGGGTGCGCCCTCTACTGCTCGATCAAGCGTATGCAGCAACTACACGACAGGCCAAAGTTATGAGACGAATGGGTCGGCGCCTGTTGACCGCCGGTGCGGTCCTCCTCGCAGGGGCGATGCTGGCCTGCGGCGGCCCCTGGCGCGACCGGTATTTCGACAATGGCGTCGATCGATTGACACAAGAGGAGGTTTCTGAACGCATGGGGCCGCCCCATACGGCCAAGATTCCAACGCTTGGTGGCGATTCGGTCTGGACCTACCGCGTTCCCATCAGCGACAAGGACCTGGCCTCCGTGACCTTTTCCGGCCTGACCGATCCGGTGCAGGAAGTGACGGCATTGATGGGGAAGGTTGCTCCCGATAGCCCCAAGGCCATGTTGTACTGCTACCGCTATACCCTCACGTTCAACGAACAGAAGATTCTGAAACAGTGGAAGCGCGAGGAATGCGCGCCGGGAACCCACGATACGCTCAACGCGAAATAATATTCTGATTCTCTAATCCATGTCTACCTGGCTACCGCACATTGACAGCTCGATCCTTCTTGACAGCCTCAAGTCGTTCTTGCTGCTCGTCACGCTCCTTATCACCCGCGCCCTGATTGTCCGTTGGATCGCCAAGAACTCGGCCCTATCACTGGAAGCCAAGCGACGCTGGGTGGTGGCGACGAGAAATTCAATCCTGTTCTCGTTGCTCGTCGGGTTGGTGGTGATTTGGGCACATGAGCTGCAAGCCCTAGCCGTATCCCTGGTTGCCTTGGCGGCTGCGCTTGTGTTGGCGACCAAGGAGCTGATCCTCTGCTGGAGCGGGGCGGCATTGCGGGTGGGAGGGAAAGTCTATTCAGTGGGCGATCGCATTCAGATCGCGGGACATCGAGGGGTGGTCTTGGATCATGATATCTTTGCGACCAAGCTCCTAGAGATCGGGCCCGGCCAAGCGGCCCACCTCTATACGGGCCGCGTGACCGTATTTCCGAACAGCTTGCTGTTTACGAATGTTTTGATTAAAGAGAGCCCCGGCCAGGAGTATGGGCTCTATATCCTCGAGATTCCGCTCAAGGACGAGGACGACTGGCAGGATGCTGAACGGCGCCTGCTCGACGCAGCCAATGCAGAATGTACTCCCTATATGGAAGAGGCCGTCCGTCAGATGAAGTTGTTGGAGCAGACGAATCTGCTTGAAGCGCCGTCTCCGGCGCCCCGCGTCACGATCCAATTGTCCGAGCCGGGATGCATTCACTTGGCGCTGCGGTTCCCGGCACCAGACCGTGGAAGATCGAGGATCGAACAGGCGATCCTGCGAAGATTTCTGGCCGGGTGACGCTGAGGCCCGTTCATGCGCGGGGGCTCAGTGAGATTGGCACGCCGTAATGTGTTCTTGATCTTTCACGGAGGTTTACGTATTCTTCAGATCTACTCTGTTTTCATTGCAGCACTCAACAATGTGGTCGAATATGGGTCGACGGCATGACGTGGACGGTCACCCATGATTGACGGTACGGTCTTTGGTGCGGGGGTTCTCGTCGGAGGCATCCTCGGCGCGCTGATCGTCGGGTTCTGGATTGCTTCCCGCGTACGCGCGAGTCTTCAGGCACAATTGCTGGCTACCGGTGAACGAGCGCAGCGCGCAGAGTCGCTGGCAGACGAACTACGTCGCCAAGCTGAGCAAGACCGTCTCGATCTCGACCGGATCAGGCAGGATCTTTCGGAGGCCTCCCAAGCCCGTGCGGTGGCGGAGACGAGGGCAGCGGAGACCGCGCTACATCTTCACGAACAAAAGACTCTGTTGGGCCAGGCCAGACAGGAATTGGCCGAGACCTTCCAAGCGCTTTCCGGCGAAGCCCTCAAACAGAACAACGAAGCCTTTCTGAACCTGGCACGGAGTTCATTCGAAACGCTCCAATCCGAAGCCAAGGGCGATCTCGCCCAGCGGCAGCAGGCGATTGATAGCCTGGTCAAACCGCTTCAAGATACGCTACATCGATACGACGATCAGCTTCGGCAGTTGGAACAATCGCGACAAGCTGCCTATGGGGGTCTCGATCAGCACCTCAAGCTCCTGACCGAGTCGCAGCAGCGGCTGCAGTCAGAAACCGGCAATCTGGTAAAGGCACTGCGCGCACCGGCCATCCGCGGCCAATGGGGTGAGATTACGCTCAAGCGCGTGGCCGAGTTGGCCGGTATGGTGGCGCATTGCGATTTTTTTGAGCAAGAGTCCGTCACCGTCGACGGCGGCCGGCTCCGTCCCGACATGGTCGTCCAGTTGCCGGGCGGACGGCAGATCATCGTAGATGCCAAGACCGTTCTAGCAGGCTATCTGGACGCACATGAAGCTTCGACTGAGGAGCAACGCCTTGATGGTATGCGCCGTCATGCCGCTCAAGTACGGTCGCGTATGGACGAGTTGAGCTTGAAAGCTTACTGGAATCAATTCGCACAAGCGCCGGAGTTTGTCGTCCTGTTCCTGCCGGGCGAACAGTTTCTTGGAGCGGCGCTCGAGCATGATCCACGGCTCATTGAGGATGGATTTCTTCGAAGCGTGGTCCTCGCTACTCCCACGACGCTCATGGCGCTCTTACGGGCGGTTGCCTATGGGTGGCGGCAGGAGCGATTAACCGAGCATGCCGAGGAAGCCGGGCGGTTGGGGAAGGATCTCTACGAACGGATGGCCGTGCTGACAGAACATTTGAATGATGTGGGTCAGGCGCTTGGGAAGAGCGTTCTGGCCTACAACAAAGCGATCGGATCGCTCGAAACCAGAATCCTACCGGCAGCCCGTCGATTCAAGGAGCTCGGCGTCTCGTCGGAGAAAGAGATCCCCATGTTAGATCCGGTGGAACTCGTTTCTCGCAAAGCGTTGCCGTTCGACAGTGAATAAGGAGTTTCTGATGGCCGACGAACAGGCGATGGTAGAAGCCTTCCACCGGACGTTCGACATAGTGGTCAATGCAGTCCCGACAGTCGCCGACAGGCGGACGTGTGGGCTACGCGTCGCACTCATTCAGGAAGAATTCGATGAATTGAAAGAAGCCCTTGCGGCAGAAGATCTTTCATCCATTGCAAAGGAGATGGCTGATCTCCTCTACGTCGTCTACGGCACCGCTGTCTCCTATGGCATCGACATGGACCCAGTCTTCCGAGAAGTCCATCGATCCAACATGAGCAAAGTCGGTGGCTATAAGCGCGAAGATGGAAAGTGGGTCAAGCCGGCTACATATTCCCCGGCTTGCATTGAACCGATTCTAGCGGAGCAAGGGTCGGTCCAGCCCAGGGTCTGTTCTGGCTCAGCGGACAACTGCCCTGCCCAAATTACGGGACCCCATTTATCCGTGTGATCTTCCCGAGGACAGGGCCGATCGCCGGTTAAGCCGCGTCAATGTCCCTCTGTCTCGATGCGGGCTGTACTAGGAGTTTTAGTTGGTTAAGCGCCTTGATCCCAAGATCTACGTGTAGCGCGACTCTTTTTACCCGGTATTTGTACTAGGAGATTATCGATCAATCGGATCGCCCCGATCCGGACTGCGCCCAAGAGTACCGTACGATCTGCGACAACGGACAGAGGTTCCAGGCTATCCTGGTCACAGACGGCCAGGTACTCGACATGAATGGCAGGTGCCTGTTTGATGGTCTGTCGCATGATTCGTTCGATCGCCGCCACGTCCCTCATCCCACCCTTGATCACCCGCCGACCGGCTTGGAGTGCCCGGGAGAGTAAGGGGGCAAGCCGACGTTCGTCAGCGCTGAGATAGATGTTGCGAGAACTCATGGCCAGCCCATCCCGCTCTCTGACTGTCGTGCATACCTGAATTGTCACACCGAGATTGAGATCGTGTACCAGTTGCCGAACCAGCGTTGCCTGTTGGTAATCTTTCTGGCCGAACAGGGCGAGATGGGGCCGTACCAAGCAGAAGAGTTTCGTCACCACTGTGGCGACGCCGGTGAAGTGATGAGGCCTGGCCGCTCCTTCCCATCGGCTCGCAAGCGCCGGGACTATCACGGTCGTCTGAAAGCCCTGGGGATACATGGTCTGGGCTGTCGGTTCAAAACAGACATCCACCCCTTCCCGCAGGCAGAGGGCTCGATCGCGGGCGATCGGACGAGGATAGGTCGATAAGTCTTCAGTCGGGCTGAACTGTGAGGGGTTCACGAAGATACTGACGACGAGTGCATCACAGCGTAATCGAGCGGTTCGAATGAGGGAGCGGTGGCCGTCGTGCAGCGCGCCCATCGTGGGGACGAATCCGATGGTTACACCTTTACGGCGGAGTCGTTCGCTCCATGCAGCCATGAATCGCGCAGTGCGGATAATCTTCATGAGCCTGGGTGCGTGCTGCAAGCAGGGCGAGACCCATAGCGGGTCGAGGGCTGGGGAAACAGCAGGCGGACCTCGGACTGCTTTCCGGCTTCGGCAAGTAACTGGTTGGTCGTACGCTGGAGTAATGGATGTAGGAACAGTGGGGCAAGTTCGCTCAGCGGCATGAGGACAAACCGGCGCCGGTGCATTCGAGGATGAGGCACCACGAGGTCCGGCTCATTGATGATCTGTTGGCCGTAGAGCAGGATATCCAGATCGATGGTCCTGGGGCCAGATCGATGATCCTCATCCCGGCCAAGCGCGCGTTCGATCTCCCGCAGGATGGCCATCAGGCTCTTCGGCGTGACATCCGTCTCAAGCTGTACGACGCCGTTCAGGAACCAGCCGCTACCTGGATTGGCATGGTCGTCCACTGGTTCGGTCTCATACAACAAGGAAACCCCTACCACTTGCGAGTGTGGCAGCAGGCTGAGCAGGGTTACTGCGCGGTCGCAGAAATCAACCCGATCCCCGACATTTGACCCGAAGCCGATGAACACCGTTTCCCGTCCCATTTTCCCTTACTCCCCAACCCCACTTCTAGAACCCCGCCTTCTTAATTCGCTCCACGGCTTCTGCCAGCCTTTCTTTCGACGTACAGACCGTCATCCGAATGTATCCTTCGCCAGGCGCGCCGAATCCGTTGCCTGGCGTCGTCACGATCCCAGCCTTCTCCAGCAAGTGGGCCGTGAACGAAGCGGACGTATACCCATTCGGTACGGTCACCCAGATATAAAATGCGGCCGGCGGCAGGTCGACTTCCAGGCCGAGCTTCTTCAAGCCAGGCACCAATGTATCGCGCCGCTCTTGATAGATCTTTCGAATGCCGTCGGTCACGGAATCATCCAGTCCCAGTGCCGTGATCCCGGCGGCCTGCACCGCTTCGAACACGCCGGAATCCAGATTACTCTTCACCTTGCCGAGCCCGGCTAAGACATCCTTGTGGCCGACGACGAAGCCGATACGCCAGCCGGTCATGTTGTACGTTTTCGAGAGCGAGTGGAACTCCACCCCGACGTCCTTGGCCCCGTCGATTTCCATGAAGCTGGTGGGACGCTTTCCGTCATAGTAAATCTCAGAATAGGCCGCGTCGTGGCAGACGATCACCTGGTTCTCGTGAGCGAACGCGACCACGCGCTTGAAGTAGTCCTTGCTCATGATGACCGACGTCGGATTGTTCGGGGAATTCAGCCACATCAACTTCGCTTTTTTCGCGACGTCTTTTGGAATTGCACTCAGGTCTGGTAGAAATCCGTTCTCCTTCGTCAGCGGCATGAGATGTGACACACCGCCTGAAAAACTTGTGCCGACCGGATACACAGGATATCCAGGGCTCGGGACGAGCACAATATCACCGGGATCGACAAATGCCAGATGAATGTGACCGATCCCTTCTTTTGACCCGATCAAGGTCAGTACTTCGTTTGCCGGGTCG
This sequence comes from Nitrospirota bacterium, assembly GCA_013388555.1. Classification (GTDB taxonomy): domain Bacteria; phylum Nitrospirota; class Nitrospiria; order Nitrospirales; family Nitrospiraceae; genus Palsa-1315. The sequence goes on from JACAFD010000192.1 coordinate 6,381, forward strand.
AGCGTCACATTGAATCGGCGTTTGTACCAATCAGCTACCGCTTTGCGGAACGCCGGCATACCCTCGTAGGAGGGATATTGGTGATGTTTCGCGTTCCTTGCCGCTAGAGCCAAGCTCTCGATAATCGGAGCCGGCGTTGGCAAATCAGGATCACCGATGCCGAGGTTGATGATATCGACGCCCTTCGCAATTGCGGCCTGTTTCATCTTGTCGATGGCAGCGAACAGATAGGGAGGCAGGGTCTTAATTCGAGTGGCAACTTCAATGGAGAAACCAGACATGTCCGATCCTTTCATAGTGTAAATTAATCGGCCAGAAAGTCGGAAGGTCATCAAGTCTTCAAGTCGTAAAGTCAGAGAAACTCAAGCAGACCTTCGACTTGATGACTTTTGACTTTCCGACAAGGACGTTAAGACTACTTCACGAGCGAGGAAGTAATCAACGCTGAGAATCGAGCAGATAGGTAACCAGCCGATCGGCGGTTTGATGGAGTTGTGGGAGATGAGGAAGGGCGGTCGATCTTACGTTATCTCCAGTGAGACGTGCCTTCGTGAGGTCTGGTGCACATTCCAGGCACAGCGAGTCGATTCCAGCTGGCTCCATCTCCAAGTGAAACAGGAGCCCATACGCGCGTGTGCCATAACGGAAGGCCTGCAACGGGGCAATCTCAGAGCCGGCCAGCGGGACGCAATCGTGAGGCAAATCGAATATTTCTCCATGCCATTCAAAGACGTCGAAGGTCTCAGGGCAGGCACTGAACACAGGATCATTCTTGCCCTCTTTCGTGAGATGAACAGGCGTCATCCCAATCTCCAGTTCCTTGCCGGATCGTACCTTTGCTCCCAGCGCCTTCGCCATAAACTGACTGCCAAGACAGACGCCGATCACCGGCTTGCCGGCCAGGATCGTGGATCGAATGAATTCCGTCTCCTCGGCAATCCAGGGGTCAGGATCATTCACCGACATCGGCCCACCCATCACGATCAACATATTGCCCGCATCCTTCGGCAGTCCTCGTTGTGGGACAAGGTAGCGTTCCAGGCTTACGCCACGCGCAGTGAGAGTCGCTGCGAAGGCTCCGGGCCCTTCAAAGGGAACGTGTTGGAGGCAAATGGCTCGGAGCATGACGCTCTAGGTCAAGTGTGTGGAATGGACAAGTAGTGAACCTGGGTTTCCGCTGAGGCGAAACATACACTGTCTCCGGTCTTTCCGGCAAGAGGAGCGGCTAGCCTCTCCCAATCCCGCTGCGCTACAATCACCCGTATGACACATCTCATCAAATCGAAAGAAGATCTGCGTTGGCTCATGGGCCATACCGGCGGGTTTCGTGGCGGCTATGTGACAGATGTGCACGTGTCGAAACGCCGGCTGTTGGACGAAGCGTCGGGCCTCGAGGTGCCGGCTGGGACGACGGTCACGGTCGTGATCCGTTATCGCATGCGCCAGATGGCGCGTGTCGTGAAACTCACGATGACCGGTGTGACGGACTTCTCGATGTTCGAGCAAGAAGGGGCCGATTGCTCGACGCTAGGGGTGATTCAAGCGGAGTTGAACGATGGGAATCTCCGCTTCTGGTTCGATCCGCAGGGTGAGCTCTACGTGGTGTGTGAGGAGGCTCAGTTGGAGGAAGTTGCGGCGCCGAGCCTGGAACCTCTCTCCTTGGAGCAGGTGGCTCAATGGACATTTCAGAGTACGATGCCGGAGTGGCCGACAGTGAACTGGCTGTTAACTGAGCTCGACGTAGCCGGAATTCCCTGTATCTGGCGCGCTATCGTTTTGGCCCCCGGGCATCACTCAGCCATTCAGTGGCAAGGGGAACTGCTCCCGGCGTCGATGGAAGGCGCCTTAGATGCCCGAGGGATTCACTGTATGTTGTATGCACCGCTTGATGGGCCGGGATTCGGTATGGTGCTGCGGGTTCGCGGGGTGCAGGATCGCCGCACGGGTCAGGTGCTCTCAATTCTGGCGGACCTGATCGCCCAGCGGTTCTCCGGTCAGTGTCTGGTGGGCAATACGATCATTCCAGGTGAGGAATGGCAGAATTGGAGGTCGTTGGGACAGCAACGAGGCGCTGATGGGTAATGCGCGGGGCGGGACGGAGGAGCGTTTGTCAGGTTACTTTGGTTTATCTTGTTGGTCTGGTTCGACCACTATAGACGAGGCAAACCGGAGTAACCGGTCTTCTCTCGTGTTTCGGTCTGCCGGGTCGGCTCTTACACCAGCGCCTGGCCGGGGGCTGGTTCCGTCAGATGTGTGCCGTTGAGATGGACATAGGCCGCAGCGCCGTTCCCGTTCTTGCTACCGTTGATGTGCGTTTTGCCGTTCACGTATTTTTCGTTTACACATTCCACCAAGGCCCAGAGTCGAAACGGGTTGACATTCTGCTTCCGGGAAACGTGTAGCTGAGTCCCTTCCAGCACAGTATGAAGTGCCAGATCAGTCCGCCATCCTAGGTTCTTCGTGATAGGGGAAAGCACTTTTTCGATGGCGGCGATGAACTTATTGTCATTGCTGAAGTGATTCAGCATGACGATCCGTCCGCCAGGCCGGCACACACGAATCATTTCGTTGACGACTTTGCGGTAGTCGGGAACAGCGGTAACGACGTAGGCTGCGACGACTGTATCGAAACTATCGTCCTTGAATTCCATCGCGGCTGCGTCCATACGATGGAGTTGAACATGGTCCATGCGGTGTTCTGCCGCACGCTGCTTTGCTTGGTCCAGCATGCCTTCCGAAAAGTCGATACCGACGATCTGGCAATGGCGGGGGTACATCGGCAAGGCCAGTCCTGTTCCAACTCCCACTTCGAGGATTTTTTCATCACGCTGGGCATTCAAATTCTGGATCACTGACTGACGCCCTTCGTGAAACACTTTGCCGAAAACTCGATCGTAAATTTTTGCGTAGGATGTATACACACGCTCGACTTTTTCTAAATCCATATCACCTCCGACTCCATTTAGTATTCAATACAGCTTGCGCTCCTCGGCACACGGGGGATGAGCCGACTGCCGCAACTACCAAGGGGAAAAATGTGCGGCGGAGCACCTGACGTGGAGCGAGGGGACCCGCCTGAGCAAACCCTTGCTACTCTAGCCAACTCACTGCAACGAGTCAACAGATTATCTGGGCCAGGTCGCTTGATTCAGTTGCGGCCCTATGGGATAGGTACAGGCATGATTTTCGCTGGCTTCTTCGCTGGTGCCTTGTGTCTCGGCCTCATTCTTGGAGACTGGTTCTATTTCATGCGTCTCACTCCTGATGCGAGCCGGTATGGATGCGGGGTTGCCCGCACATACGACCGACTCACACATACGACCATGACACAGCTGGCTGACCGGTTTGATGCCGACGGTCTTTTAGCGTTACCGCATGGAACCGCGCGGTTGTATCGGGACCTGAACCAGATCGTGATTCGCCAGAAATACCGGCTGTTTGCCATGGGCTTTCGAACATTATGGCCGCTAAAAGGGTTGATCTCCTTGTCTCAGGAAGGCGATGCACTTGCGGTGCTCTGCCGAAAGCTCACGCCCTGGTCCTCGGCTCTTCTCACAGGTCTTTGGTTTATTCTAGTGGTTGTCGGCACGGTGGGGGCCCTGATCTCCCTGTTCGTCGAAGGAGAACTGGCAGCACTCGGTGGAATGGTGTTGGCATTTGGGATTGTAGGATTGGGGCTTGTTTTTTTACTCTCCGGAGCCATTACAGTTGTGTTTGCATATCGGTTAGAGAATGCCCGGCTCACGAAGGTGTATCAAGAGCTCCTGGAGGTGCTGGAGGAGACCAGGGTGCAGGTTTGAACAAACCCGGTTTGTTTTGTTTGTTTGGCCTCTTTGGTTGAACGAAATAAACCAAATAAACCAAACAGACCAAATAATCGAGATTAAGAGAGGTAGAGTCTCAGGAACTGCTCGTATTCGGCGGGGAGATTCAGTTTGGCCCGATTGCGGGCGAGACCTGTGATAATGCCGCGATGCTTCTTGCTGAGGCCAGACGATTGGAAGGCCTGACTAAAATGTTGCCATCGCGCTGTCGCGTCGGTGGCCAGACGTTCGCGCTCCACCGACGGCAGCGCATGGACCGAAGTCGTGAGGGAGCGAAGGGCGTTCTCGACACTCTCATAGGGTGGTGCCAGCTTGAGTTGGGCGTAGAATGTTTCGAGGTGATGGCGGAATTCCTCTCGAAGCGCCAGGGTATGATCGGTTATAGGATCTGTCGGTTTAGACATGGCGGCTTGGATGGATGAATGATACGGGATGGCCTGCCGTCATGACAACAGGCTTGTTAGGACCGTGTTATCGCAGCCTTTCTTGAAGGGCGGTTCTGAACCGGACAGATGATGTGCAATCTACAAGAAGAGATATCCATGTTGACAAGGAACATCGCTCGCGCTATTATTCCTCTACTATCTCAGGTCGATTCACAGTAATCTCCACACACAAGACTTCCGGGGCGCATCTCGACACAAGTCATAATTATTCAGGGGACAGGGGCGAGTCAGCTCGGCATGTGTTCCGGCCTGCAACGATTGAGACTGAGTCGTACCCTGATAGCGACGAGCAAAAACAGGTAAGTTCCTCAAGGGTCACCCTCTTTTAGCTGTTATACACGATACAATCATCAAAGCGTCACCAATACTAATCGGTTCGTGGACAATTTCCCATGGTTCACCATGTGCGATCATCGCCGGTAATGATGTAGCCAAGGGCTTGAGAGGATATTCATGGCACAAACGAAGGGGGAGGTTATGCATCTCGCGGAGCTAAAGCAGAAGTCCATCGCCGATCTCAATGAAGTGGCGCGCGATCTGAAGATCGATGGAGCACCGAATCTGCGGAAGCAGGAATTAATTTTTGCGATTCTTCAGGCGCAGACCGCGAATAATGGCGTGGTCTTCGGCGAAGGCGTGCTCGAAACGCTCCCTGATGGGTTCGGATTTCTCCGTGCTCCAGATTCGAACTATCTTCCCGGTCCCGACGACATCTACATCTCGCCCTCTCAAATCAGGCGTTTCAATCTACGCACCGGCGATATTGTGTCCGGCCAGATTCGTCCGCCGAAGGAGAGCGAACGGTATTTCGCCTTGCTCAAGGTCGAGAAGGTCAACTACGAAGATCCCGAAGTGTCACGCGACAAGATCCTGTTCGATAACCTGACGCCGCTCTATCCGGAAGAGCGGCTGGTTCTCGAATTCGACCGTGAAGAATATTGCACCCGAGTGATGGATCTCACGACCCCGATCGGTAAGGGCCAGCGAGGATTAATCGTCGCGGCTCCCCGAACCGGGAAAACGATGCTGCTGCAGGCCATCGCCCGGGCCATTCTGAAAAATCACAAGGAAGTGACCTTGATCGTGCTGCTCATCGACGAACGGCCGGAAGAAGTTACAGACTGGCAGCGGCAGGTAAAGGCCGAAGTCATCAGCTCCACTTTCGATGAGCCGGCCCAGCGCCATGCTCAGGTGGCTGAGATGGTACTTGAAAAAGCCAAGCGACTGGTCGAACATAAAAAAGACGTCGTCGTACTGCTGGACAGCATTACCCGCCTGGCTCGTGCCTACAATACCATTGCGCCGCCAAGCGGCAAGGTCTTATCGGGAGGATTGGACTCGAACGCGCTGCAGCGGCCGAAGCGGTTCTTCGGTGCGGCTCGAAACATCGAAAACGGCGGCAGCCTCACCATCATGGCGACCGCGCTTGTCGACACCGGTAGCAGGATGGATGATGTGATTTTTGAGGAGTTCAAAGGGACCGGCAATATGGAAGTCCATCTCGATCGCCGTTTGGCAGACAAGCGGCTCTTCCCAGCCATCGATATCAGTCAGTCCGGGACGAGAAAAGAAGAATTGCTGGTGGACAAGGATCGTCTCAACAAGATGTGGATTCTGCGCAAGGTGCTGAGTCCGCTGGGGACGATGGAAGCCATGGAATTTCTGATGGATAAGTTGCATGGCACCAAGACAAACCAGGAATTCCTGCAGTCAATGAATCGATGATATCGGACTTGTATCTGGTCGCTGGGACAGGGTACAGTGACGGGCCTTCGAATGGGCGAAGGTTGATGATCGTGACGTTCGGGGAGTAGGAATTATGAAGAAGGGTATTCATCCCGTGTATCGTGAAGTGGCGGTGCATTGTGCCTGCGGTAACAAATATAAGACCCGATCGACGGGCGGTGATATCAATGTCGATATTTGTTCGAGCTGCCATCCGTTTTTTACCGGGACGCAGAAGATCATTGATACCGAAGGGCGCGTTGAACGGTTTAAGAAGAAGTACGCGAAAAAAGCCAAGTAGCTCGAGGAGAGGCCATATGAGGGACCCTGCTTCGCTGAGGGGCAGGGTCTCTTTGTTTTTGTGCGTCAGGGGCCCGAGAGTGCATCAGTGGGAAGCGGTGCCATGGAAGCAGCCTTACTGAAGAAATGGGAAGTGCTGGCAGCCCGATACGATGAGCTGACGAATCAGCTCATGGACCCTTCTATGATGAGCCAGCCAGCACAATTGCATAAAGTAAATAAGGAGCGGACGGACATCGAACCGGCGGCCAAGCTTCTTGTCGCCTATCGGGACAATGCCAAGCAGTTGGAAGAGGCCGCTCAAATTCTTGCGGATCCCAGGGCCGGGGTCGAGTTGCATAAGATGGCGGAGGAGGAGAGCGTCACGCTCGAGCAACAGCAGCGTGGGATCGAGCAGCAAGCCCAAGAGTTGCTCATTCCCAAAGACCCACGCGATGAGAAGAGCCTGCTCCTAGAAATCCGAGCCGGGACCGGTGGTGATGAGGCGGCGCTCTTTGCCGGTGTGTTATTTCGAATGTATGGCAAGTATGCTGAGGTCAAGGGTTTCAAGGTTGATGTCGTCGAAGCGACAGAAACAGGGGGCGGGGGCTACAAGGGGGTTGTCGCACTTATAGAAGGCAAGGGCGCCTATAGTCACTTCAAGTTCGAATCCGGGGTCCACCGTGTCCAACGTGTCCCCGTTACGGAGGCCAGTGGCCGGATTCATACCTCGACCGTTACCGTCGCAGTCATGCCTGAGGTGGATGAGGTGGATGTGCAGATCGATCCCATGGATCTCCGGATCGATACCTTCTGCTCATCCGGCGCCGGAGGGCAGAGTGTCAATACGACAAAATCGGCGGTGCGGATTACCCATATCCCGACCGGAGTGGTGGTAAGTTGCCAGGACGA
>JACAFD010000311.1 GCA_013388555.1 Nitrospirota bacterium
GAAAGCTAGATCCCGTCATCGGCCGCGATGAGGAAATCCGTCGAGTCGTGCAGATCCTCTCACGGCGGACCAAGAACAATCCCGTACTCATCGGCGAACCAGGCGTCGGGAAAACCGCCATCGTCGAAGGACTTGCCACTCGCATTATCAAGGGGGACGTGCCGGAAGGGCTGAAAAAGAAACGCGTCATTACTCTCGACATGGGCTCATTGGTGGCCGGCGCCAAGTTCCGGGGCGAGTTTGAGGAACGATTGAAAGCGGTCCTCAAAGAGGTGCAGGCAGCAGAGGGACAAGTCCTTCTCTTTATCGATGAACTGCATACGGTTGTGGGAGCGGGCGCAGCCGAAGGGGCCATGGACGCGGCCAATCTGCTCAAACCCCTGTTGGCCCGAGGCGAATTGCATTTAATTGGCGCGACCACGCTGTATGAATATCGGAAGCATATTGAGAAGGATGCCGCCCTGGAGCGGCGGTTTCAGACAGTATTGGTCGATCAGCCGACGGTGGAGGATACTATCTCGATTCTGCGCGGACTCAAGGAGCGTTACGAAGTGCACCACGGCGTGCGCATCAAAGACGCCGCACTGGTCGCCGCGGCAAAACTCTCGAACCGGTATATCGCCGACCGTTTTTTGCCAGACAAGGCCATCGATCTGGTCGATGAAGCGGCAGCCCGCCTGCGTACTGAAATCGACAGTTTGCCCGCGGAGCTCGACGAAGTCTCCCGCAAGGTCATGCAGCTGGAGATCGAACGGGAAGCCCTACGGAAAGAACAGGATCCAGCCAGCCAGGCGCGGCTCACAACTCTCGAGCTAGAACTGGGCGAGAAACAGAGAGACCTGCAGGCGCTCAAGACGCGATGGGATTCTGAAAAAGCCTCGGTGGCACGGCTGCGGAAGACTCGCGAAGCGATGGAAGGGATCAAGCAGGAGATGGAGCGAGCGGAACGGGGCTACGATCTCAATCGCGTAGCAGAGCTGCGCTACGGAGAGTTGCCTCGCCTCGAACGGGAACTCACGTTGGAACAGGAACAGCTCGGCAAGAAACAGGGCGAAAGCCGTTTACTCAAGGAAGAAGTCGACGAAGACGACATCGCCGCCGTTGTGAGTCGCTGGACAGGAATCCCCGTCGCCCGGCTGGTCGAAGGTGAAACGGAAAAACTCCTGAAGTTGGGCGAGTTGCTCCATCAGCGTGTGGTGGGCCAGGACGAAGCGGTGGAGGCGGTTGCCGATGCCGTCCTCCGCGCGCGTTCCGGCATTAAAGACCCCAACCGGCCCATTGGATCGTTTCTCTTCCTCGGCCCGACCGGAGTCGGCAAGACGGAATTGGCGCGAACCCTTGCCGCTACGCTCTTTGATGACGACTCCAACCTCATTCGAATCGATATGTCAGAGTATATGGAAAAACACACGGTGGCCCGCCTGATCGGGGCCCCGCCAGGCTATATTGGCTATGAAGAGGGCGGACAGCTCACCGAGGCCGTCCGGAGACGTCCGTTCTCCGTCATCCTGTTCGACGAGATTGAAAAAGCCCATCACGACGTCTTCAATGTCTTACTCCAAGTGTTGGACGACGGACGATTGACTGATTCTCAGGGCAGGACCGTCGATTTCAAAAATACCGTATTGATCATGACGTCGAACATCGGCAGCCCGCAAATTCTTGACGCGCAGCAACGGCATGCCTCCTATGACGAGGTCTGTTCTCTCGTCATGATAGAGCTACGGGAGCACTTCCGTCCTGAATTCTTGAACCGCATCGACGAGACTGTGGTATTCCATGCTCTGGGAACGGAGCAGCTCACGAAGATCGTGGAGATTCAACTCGAGCGGTTGCGATCGCGTTTGACAGAACGACGGATCTCTTTGTCCGTGACGCCCGAAGCTTTACGCTATCTGGGGGAGCGCGGCTATGATCCAACCTATGGCGCGCGGCCGCTGAAGCGATTGATCCAACAGGAGGTTGAGACGCCGATGGCGCGTCAATTGGTCAAGGGAGAATTGCGCGATGGAGATATAGCAACCGTGGAGCTGAAAGACCGGCAGATCGTCATCGTACCGACGGTCGCACCATAGCCGTCTGCGACACGCGGGACTTGCAGAACAGGGAAGACGAGAAAGGGTTCCCAGCGCCAGGGTTCGTAGCGCTGGCGGACATGTTCAGCATCCTGGTACGCCGCGCTACCCTCTATCAACCGAGAACGACAGACCCGCCTTTGAGATCGTGCATCGTGCCGCTGACACGCAGTTTATCGATGTTCCATTCCGTGGAAGAGACATGGATTGCACGGCCTTTCATCGTGTGGAACTCCCCTTTCGTAAAGGCCACCACGCCGGGTGCCTTCACATCCATTTCTAAGATGACGGTTCCCGAGGCTGAGTGTGTGAGCCGCAGACTCTTCGGAGTCGTATCCACTTCGTAGGCACGTCGTTCATTGATCATCAGGGTGCTGTCGATGAGTTTTGCCGTCACTTTTCCGCCTGCGTCGAACAAGGCGAAGGTCACAAGTAAATCGCCCGTCGTCGGTTTCAGCGCCACTTGAATCTGCGGAACGCCATCGATTTCAATCATGCCGTCGGTATCGCGGTACAAATTCGAACCTACTTCTACATCCATATATGGCCTCATTGCCGGACGATGCGAGAAAGATTCACTATGACTTCTTGATACGATCCAGGATCAATGCGACACAGCCGCCGAGCAGTCCCCCTCCTACGATGGTCGTAAGCAGTTCGACCAACTTCAGCCCCCACACGGAGCCCTGCGTTTGCATAGCCTCCCGGATACCGCCTTGCAGCAAGATCACAGCCAGCGCCATGGTAGCGCCGACAACGAACCACCAGAGGAAGACTTTTATGGAGGGCCACACAGAGGATCCTCAAAACTCCATTCGCCGGTCGAGACTGCGATATTGAATTGCTTCCGCCACATGCAGCGGCTCAATCTTATCAGACCCCGCAAGATCGGCGATAGTTCTTGCCACCCGCACAATCCGTCCATGGGCTCGAGCAGACAAACCGAGTTTGGCCAGCGCCCGCCCTAGTAACTCCTGAGCCGGCGTCTCCAGACCACAGTACTGCTTCAGAAGCCTTGGCTTCAACTGGGCATTCGTGTGAATCCCATCGTGCCGATACCGACGGCGCTGGAGATCCCGCGCTCCGAGGACTCGCGCTCGAATTGTGGCAGAACTTTCCGGCATAGGGCCGTGATCATGCAAGTCTCGCACGGAGACCGGCGGAACCTCGATATGAATATCGAGTCTGTCTTGGAGAGGCCCCGACAACTTGGCTCGATAGCGACGAATTTGCTGCGGGGTGCAGACACATTCACGCGTTCGATCCCCGTAGTATCCGCAGGGGCAGGGGTTCATTGCGGCAATCAACATGAAGCGCGCAGGGTAGCAGAGCGAGCCGCTGGCCCTGGTCAGGGTCACATGCCCGTCTTCCAATGGTTGCCGTAATCCGTCCAGGACAGGTCGGCGAAACTCCGGAGACTCGTCCAGGAACAACACGCCATTGTGTGCCAAGGACACTTCTCCAGGCCGGGGAACCGTTCCGCCTCCGATGAGTCCGGCATCGGAAATACTATGATGCGGAGCGCGAAATGGGCGGACCGTCAACAGCGAGTAATGAGACGGCAATTGGCCGGCTATGCTATGGACACGAGTCGTTTCAATCGCTTCTTCCGGATCCATAAGGGGCAAAATCGTCGTGAGACGTTTGGCCAACATGGTTTTGCCTGATCCGGGAGGTCCCACCATTAAGACATTGTGGCCTCCAGCTGCGGCGACCTCCAAAGCGCGCTTCGCATGGTCTTGTCCCTTCACATCTCCATAGTCGTCATCTTCTATCGGGCGTGTCGTAAAGAACTGGTTCCTGTCAGCCTGCGCCGGGCTTACCAAAACCGTACCGTTGAGAAATGCCACGGCCTCAGGAAGCGTATGGATTGGGTAGGCCTCCACACCCTCCACCATGGACGATTCTTGGCTATTTTCAGCCGGTAAGAGCAACCGATAGCCAGGCCGACAGGCGATCCCGATGGATAAGGCGCCTGGAATCGACTTGATGTGCCCGTCCAACGAGAGTTCGCCGACACAGACGCAGCCTTGTACCTGCTGAGGCGTAATAACTTCCTCCGCGACGAGAATCCCGATGGCGATGGCCAGATCAAGCCCGGACCCCTCTTTCTTAATTCCCGCGGGAGCGAGGTTCACAGTGATCTTCTTTGCAGGAAAATGGAAACCAGTATTCTTGAGCGCGGAACGGACACGGTCGCGGCTCTCCCGCACCGTAGCATCGGGAAGCCCGACGACCGAGAATTGTGGAAGCCCTCCGGCAATGTCAACCTCCACATCGATCAGGTGGGCATCGATACCGACGAGGGCAGCGCTAAGAACCTTTGCGAGCATGGATGCTTCCGGTAGAAGACGCGAGGCTGCTGAATTATAGGAATCCTGCCGAATCGTTGCAATCGAAACAACAGGAGAGGACTGGAATATGGTTCCATTTTCCCCTGTCGAAGCACCAATCGGGTGGGTTGCAGGGTAGCTA
>JACAFD010000322.1 GCA_013388555.1 Nitrospirota bacterium
CACGTGGGGGACCGTGCTGCTCGTGTGGACCCTGATCATCGCCCCTGTGGATAATATTTTACGACCCATTTTGATTAAGCAAGGGGCGGATCTCCCGCTGCTACTGATCATTGTCGGTGTACTCGGGGGGATGCTCGCCTTCGGCATCATCGGACTCTTTGTCGGTCCGGTGATACTTGCGGTGGCCTACACGCTGTTCACGACATGGATCAACCGGGATGGGGGAATTTCCAAGAACCGTGAATCGTGAGGCGTGACACGAGGGTCAGCATGGGAGCTAGTCAATGTCGGACAGGCTCCTAGCCGTCGGAAAGAGATCGTGGAGACAACCGGCTAGTTAGTTTTCTCCTTATATATGGTATAAGGCCCCAGACCGTTAATTGGTTTGTTTCGTTTGTTTGGTTGATCTGGTTCATCTAGCGTATCCGGTGAGTCTGGCCCAACCAAACAAACAAGATAACAAAACAAACCAGATCAACCAGATAAGGAGGACTCAGATGAAGACGACGACGATAGCTCTTTGGACTGTCTGCGGAATGGTCGGACTTCTGGCCGGCTGCGGCGGGAGTTATTATCGCGTAAACGATCCGGCCGGCGACAGGCAGTACTACACCACGGAAATCGAACAGACCAGGACCGGAGCGATCACCTTTAAAGATGAGAAGAGCGGTAGCGTGGTGACGCTCCAATCGTCTGAGGTCAAGGAGATCTCCGGGGATGAGTTCGAGGCAGCAATGAAGCCCCAGGAGAAAAAGAGCGAGCCCGAGGAGAAAAAGAGCAAATAACCAGGGGCCAGGTGGGATGACGCAACAGGCCTCAATCGGCTCGGTGCATCAGGATGGATTCTCAGGGTGGTGGCGAGCCTATCTTGAGCATCGTTACGCCGTTTTGTTTTATTCGCTGATCCTGACGCTCATCGTTGCGCCGATCCTAAAAGCGATCGGAATCCACCCCGATAATGTCATGCAGTTCTTCCTGGGCCTGAATTTACTGGCCTCGTCCGTTGCGCTCGAAAGTCGAAAAAGGCGCTGGACTCTTCCGGCGATTGTCCTGGTTGCCATCGTGCTGAGGATTGTGTCGCACCAGGTTGGCCACGCGGGGCTTTCAACTCTAAGCCTCTGGTTCTGGACGGCGATTGCCCTGTACGCGGTGTTCATTGCTCTGCGGTTTGCTCTCCGATCGTCTATCATCACCTCCGAACATCTCTATGCCGCCCTGAGCGCGTATCTGTTGGCCGGGGTGTTCATGGGTGTGCTGTACTGGAGCCTGGATCAGGTGTGGCCAAACTCGATCATCGTCAACGGTCCGGGGGCATCCGACCCGTTCCTCCCGATGGAAGGCGTCTACTTCAGTTTCATCACACTTGCGACCGTGGGCTACGGAGATATGGTCCCGGGAAATGACGTGGTTCGCAATTTTGCGATTGTGGAAGCCATCGCCGGGCAGTTCTACCTTGCCGTCATGATTGCGCGTCTGATGAGCCTTTACATGCGCGAGGCACGGTGACGTCATTAGTATTGCAATCGATGAAACAGAATGCACGGTTGAACGTGGAGGTCGGCTCATGGCAGCACGGACAAGACTGACGGGTGGATCGTTTTAGATCGTGATGATCCTCCTATTCTCATCAATCATGAGCGGCTGCGGAAGTATGGGCCCGAACAGCGTCAGTCGAGACCGGTTCGATTACATCACGGCAATCAGCGAGTCCTGGAAGAAACAGATGCTCTTGAACATCGTCAAGCTCCGGTATGCGGATGTGCCCGTGTTCATGGACATCGGCCAAGTGATCAGCGGCTATGAACTCGAAGGCACCCTCACGGCCGGCGGCGGCATCCTCACCGGCAACAAGGGCGCGCAGGGAAACCTCGGAGACTTCCTGAATTTCGGCGCTGGTGGGCGGTACCTCGACCGGCCGACGGTCACCTATTCGCCGCTCACGGGCCCGGACTTCGTCAAGACGATGATGACGCCGTTTCCACCGAGCGCCATCATGTTTCTCATCGAAGCCGGGTGGCCGGTGGAATCGATGTTGCAAATCGGTGTGCAGGCGATCAATGGTCTGCGCAATCACAGGGGCGGCCCGTTAGGTCATCCGGCTGATCCGGAGTTCGTCATGGTCCTCCGGTTGCTGAAACAAATTCAAGCAGCAGGCGGGGTGGGTTTCAAGTTGCAACGTGAGAAAGAGGGCGAGGAAGCGACGATGCTGATGTTCCACACACGCCGCCTGACCCCGGAAACCATCCAGAACGTCGCAGACGTCAGGCGGCTCTTGCGACTGAATCCTGACGCGGGAGACATTCACATCACATACGGCGCCGACATGCTGAGCGACAAGGAGATCGCTCTCCACACCCGGTCCGGATATCAAGTCTTAATCGAGCTCGCCTCGCAGGTGGCTGTGCCCGTGGAACATATCACGGACCATCGCACGTACGGGCAGGGTCCCGCTGTGCCGGAGGGAACCGTATCGCTCGCGTCGCTGATCTCGATTCGAAGCGGAACCGAGCGGCCGTCAGATACCTTTACGCAGGTCAGGTATCGGGATCACTGGTACTGGGTCGACGATCGGGACCTCCTTTCCAAGCGGGTTTTTACTTTTCTGACGGTGCTCTTTACGTTGAGCGAAACGGGCTCAAAGATTCAGCCGCCGATTTTGACGATCCGGGCGAATTAACCGGGCGGGCCTAGCAGGATGTTGAAAAAGTCCGCCAGCGTTATTGGAAGGTTAAGGCTGAGGCTAAGGTTGAGCAAACAAGAACCTGTTCCACGCTTAACCTTAACCTCGACCTCAGCCTTCTTCATTCGCTGCGGCCTTGCTGGGCAGACTTTTTGAGCATCCTGCGTGGTATTCTCCTCTTGTCCCAAACGTGCAGGTTATCGAAGGTCTGCTTTGCTGAAATGCTTTTTCCGCAGCCTGCTAGGGCGCCATCGGATACCGGGCGGTGAAAGGACTGCAGCAATCCATCAACGAAAGGACGTGCGATGACCAGCGCATGGAGACGGAATTTTTACGCCGCCGGTCTACTGATTCTGAGCGGACTGATCATGAGCGTATGGGCCGGTTGCGCGATCAATCCCGTCAGCGGACGGCCTGAACTCACGCTCATCTCTGAGAAATTAGAGCAAGAACTCGGCGATGAAGAAGCCAAGAAGGTCGAAGCGGGCATGGGCTTTGCCGACGAGACGGGCTTCGCCCCGTTTCTCGATCAGCTCGGCCAACGTCTCGCCGAACATTCTCCGCGCAAGAACGTCACGTTCCAATTTCATATCGTCGATATGGCGGAGCCGAACGCCTTCGCGCTGCCGGGAGGCTATGTCTATGTGTCGCGCGGTCTTCTGGCCCTGACGAATACCGAAGGGGAGTTGGCCGGTGTGGTCGGGCATGAGATCGGTCATGTCGCAGGCAAACACGCCGTTCAGCGGATCTCGAAGCAGGCGCCGTTTGCGGTGGTATTCGGCCTTGCTTCCGGCATCACCGGACTGGTCAGTTCAACAGTCGGTGATCTCCTGGGAGGGGTGGGGGATCTTGCGCAGAGCGCCATCTTCTCGCCCTACAGCCGCTCTCAGGAAACTGAGGCCGACGAAGTGGGCCAGCGGATCGCCGCAGAAGCGGGCTGGGATCCCGTCGAACTGTCCACCTTCCTGGCGACCCTCGGACGGGAAGTGACGTTGCATGAAAAAGAACCGCGGAGACCGAGTTTCTTCGACTCGCATCCTGCGACTTCGGATCGGGTTGCCGATACCGAGCGCCATGCGAAATCGTTGACCCGCGCCGCTCGGGATCCGATCAGCCCGACCAGGGAAGTCTATCTGGCCAGGTTGAATGGCGTTGTCGTCGGCCAGCGCGCGGCGAACGGCGTCTTTCACGAAACGGCGTTTCTGCATCCGGACTTGGGTTTCTTTGTGAAGTTTCCAGAAAAATGGCAGCACGAGAATGCGCCGCAGAAAATTGTGGCTGTTGCTCCGGACAAAGATGCAGCGGTCGTGCTCCAGGCCGTCACGAAGGGCGATGACCCGCTCGA
>JACAFD010000327.1 GCA_013388555.1 Nitrospirota bacterium
CGGCGATGACCGGAATGAAACTCACGATGGCCACTACTTCCTGAATCGTATACCGGAACTCCCACAGAATCGCGCCCGAGAGCAGACTGCCGACCAGATTCGTAAAGAGCCATGGAAGCCGGTGTTTCGCGGACGCCACGCTGGAGGATTTCGAGACCGGCCCCTCCTCGATCGCACCGGCCATCTTGAGCATGTCTTCGGTCGCTTCTTCCCGGATCACGTCTACGACGTCGTCAACCGTGATAATGCCGACCAATCTATTGTCGTCATCGAGGACCGGAATCGCGAGCAAGTTGTAGCTTGCCACCTGCCGGGCAACTTCTTCTTGGTCCATGTCGACAGTCACACTGATGATATCGCGCGTCACGAAGTTTTTCAGCGGCGTCGAAGGAGGGACCGTCAGCAACCGCCGCAGTGAGAGCACCCCGACCAAGCGCTCGTCCTTGTCGATCACATAAATATAGAACACCATTTCCGTATCGGTCGCCAACTGCAGACGTTGGATGGCATCCTGCGCCGTTGCATCCTCCGAAAGCGCAAAGAACTCTGTCGTCATGATGCCGCCCGCCGTACCCTTGGGATACTTCAAGAGGTCGGCGACCTCCGTGGAGTCCTCCGTCCGCATCAGCGAGAGAATCTCTTTGGCCCGTTCTTCAGGCAACACCCCGAGGAGGTAGGCCACGTCGTCAGGGCCGAGGTCTTTGATCAGCCATGCAATATCCGAATGCAGCAGATCCGCCAGCACCTGATTGATGCTGTCGCTGTCAAGCTCGCTCAACACTTGGCCGCGCTTCGATTCGCCTCTCACCAGTTCAAAGACTTCCCGTTTTTCCTTGGGGGACGACAGATGGGTAATCACTTGCGCAATATCAGCCTGATGCATCCTGCCGAGCATCTTTGCAAGATTGGTGATGGCCCCCCGGTGCAACAGCCGTTGCACCGACAACAGCACGATATCGGACTTGGTCCTGCCTTGATCAGCCTGGTCACGCAACGTGTCGCGGAGGAGATCTTTATCCCCTGGACGAGGATCCGGATTCACCGGATTGGATTCTGTCACACGTTCTGTTGGCTGCATCGTCACATCCGGTCTTAAAGTCTGAACGTCAAACGTCATCAAGTCCTGGATCTGGACATCATGACATTATGACCTGACAACTACCTAATATCCCAGCTCCGTGAGGGCATGCTCATCTTCTCGCCACGCTTCCCTTACTTTCACCCATAGCTGAAGAAACACTTTCATCCCAAAGACCTGTTCCATGTCGCGTCGCGCATCGGTCCCAACCACCTTGAGCCTCTCTCCGTGCTTCCCGATCAGGATCGCTTTATGAGATTCACGTTCGACCAGCACCGTCGCGCTGATGCGAGCCAGCTTCCCCTCCTCGACAAATTCATCAATCTCTACGGCAACCGAGTAGGGCACTTCCTCATAAGTCTGGTGCAAAATCTTCTCTCGAATCATCTCCGCAGCCAAGGTCCGCATGGATTGATCGGTGACGGTGTCCGTATCATAGGCCCCATCTCCTTCCAAGAGATGGGCCACGGTGACGGACAGCAATCGCTGGACATTATCCCCCGTTTCAGCCGATACCGGCACCACGTCCGTCCACTCGAATAATCTGGCGTAGGTCTCCATCACCGGAAGCAGTTTGAGCTTGTTGACAAGATCCACCTTGTTCAGCACCAGAATCACGGGGCGCGGGCGCTTCCTCACCGCCCCCTTCACATGGTCGATGACCAATAGATCACCGGAACCGGGGGAACTCGTCGAGTCCATCAACACGTAGAGAATATCTGCTTCCTCCAGCACATCGACCGTGGTGCGGACCATGCGACGATTAAGCAGGTGTTGCGGCTTGTGCAATCCCGGCGTATCAAGCAAGGCAATCTGCGCACCAGGTGCATGCACGACCCCTAGAATTCTCGTCCTTGTCGTTTGCGGTTTGTCCGAAACGATTGCAATCTTCTGCTCAAGCAGCCGATTGAGCAACGTCGACTTGCCGACGTTCGGCCGCCCGATAATCGCCACTGTGCCGAACTTCATAGTCCTACGGGCTGGGCCGCTCCTGTCCTGGCGATGGGATCAATTGATACACAGTTTCACCTTTACGAACATAGCCGAGCTGCTCACGCGCCAGCTGCTCGATTTTCGCGGGGTCATGTTCCAGACGATCAATGTCCCCTCGAAGCGTGCGGGTCGCCCGTTGCAACTCCTGAATGTCGACATCCAGGTCTTGGGCGTGCTCACGCATGGAGAAGTACCGCGGTAGACCCATGTCGCCAAAGATCAAGACGACGAGCAACAACAGACACGCTGCAACTCCAACATAGTGTGCGCCCGTCACCATGCGACGCCGCCAATCCAGCCACTGCCGTCCACGATTGCGCTTAATGATCATTGCCGCTCACTCGCCATCAGCATCGCGCGGGCACAGCCTCACGGCCCCGATAGACTGCATTCCGACCCAGCTCTTCTTCGATCCGGAGTAATTGATTGTACTTGGCTACGCGGTCCGTTCGGGACAGCGATCCGGTCTTGATGAGCCCGCTATTGGTCGCGACCGCCACGTCCGAAATCGTCGTATCTTCTGTTTCCCCCGATCGATGTGAAATAATTGCCGTATAGCCGGATCGTTTCGCCAGTTCAATCGCTTCCAGGGTTTCCGTCAACGTGCCGATCTGGTTGAGCTTGATCAGGATGGAGTTTGCAATCCCTTCCTTGATCCCCTTGGCAAAGATCTGAACATTGGTCACGAAAACATCGTCTCCGACCAATTGTACCCGTTTGCCCAACTTCTCCGTCATCATCTTCCAACCCTTCCAGTCGCACTCACTCAACCCATCTTCGATGGAAAGAATCGGGTATCGATCCACAAGCTTTCCGTAGTAACGAATCATCTCTTCAGAGGAGCGTTCAGAATTCTTTTCGGCTTCAAGGAAGTACCGGCCCTTCTCATAGAGTTCGCTGGCCGCACAGTCTAACGC
>JACAFD010000312.1 GCA_013388555.1 Nitrospirota bacterium
AGACAATCCCGACAGGGTAATGATGACGATCAGCATTCCGGTCACCGTCGTAATAATGACTGTGCTGAGGTATTGAGACTTCTCTGGCGCGATGGTTCCTGATCCGAGCAGGCTCTGGTTCTCACAGTGCGCTCTCGTCCTTCCCTTTCCGGTCACAGCGCAAGACGTTAACGTGATTTCTGCTGCCACCACCTTACCGTGGTCCTGCCCTTTTTCGGCCTGGGTCGCATGGCCCTGGTCAGCATTGATCAGCAACCATAATAGCGCTGCGCCGATTGTGAGGAGAGCAGAATTCATCTTGAATATCCGTACTGTTGGTTACGTTGAGCATTCCTTAATCCTGCAGAACAGCAATCAATGTGCCTGTAAACTCTGTTCAAGGGGTTTGGAAGCATATCCATTGATCTTATTGAGTATTTTGTGCGGTTTTGTCGCATGGTGCTGCTCACCGGGTCTAAGTATTCACCTCAGTCATGAATGAGATTTGATTCAGAGTGAATCAGAAGGGATTCAGTCCCTAGCGCGTGATGTGCAAGATCTGAAGTTCTGAGTGCTGAGTTTTCTGCTTCCATCGTCCAGCCTTCAACCATGGAACCCTTTAATCCGGTTCAACTAAATAAACAAGACAGACTAAACAAGCCAAAAAAACCAAACAGACCAGATCGATCAGTCACCCCAAATCCAGGTCACGACGAAGCAGATGATGATTGCCAGAAGGGGAATTGCACCGAGGGAAATGGCATAGAGAAAGTCCATGAAGATTTCCTTTCTTGCTGTACGGCATCCGTCGTGACGCTCAGTGAGCAAACAATATGCCAGATAGGAAGCATTGAGATCCGTCGCGTTAACCGTCTGATTTGTTTGTGCGATGTGCATGCGGGGGCTGTGACGAGGTTGTGCTGTCGATGAGATTATCGGGTGGGGACTGAATCGCTTTTGATTGAGATGGAATCAGAATGGATGCAATTCACGGGGCGCGCAGCGCGAGGCCAAACGTGTTCTCTTGTTTATTCTCTTTCGCCGAATACCCTGTAGCTTCCGGCCTTCGTAGCCGAAGTGGATACTTCGGCGGAGCAGGCTGTTGCGGGGAGCTTCATTCATGAAGACTTCTACTGCAACCGTCGATACGAAAATCAGAACTCATTGCGGTACTCTTTCTTCGCGCCAGGATCATACAAAGGGCGCTCGACCTCGCAAGCGCGATGACGACGTACCTGGACGGCGGGCGGGCTTGCCGCTGGTTGGTCAACATACTGGTTCAAGTATGCCTCCCTCCCTCGTGGGCTCGGCCCAGAAGCCTGCCTCACCCACTCTTACAAGGGGGCCAGCCCCCTTGTAGAATCCCCACGAAGGGGGCATACCCCCTTCGGAACTCCCAGGTGTGGTGTTACCCCGCCTCACGGCTTCGCGCGCCCGTCTCGCATAGCGACTCCTCGGTTTCGTCACGAACTCCTAGAGGACCAGCCTGTAATGCGCTGTTTGGATTACCGGGACAGCGCGGTTTCGCACATCGGGCCGGTCTTGATCCGCACTGCAGCGACGAGATCCAATACAAAGATCCTTCCGTCCCCGGCGCTGTCGGTCTTCGCGCTGCGCGTAATGGTGTCGATCACGCGCTGCACCAGGCTATCCTCGACGACGACTTCGATCTTCACCTTGGGCACAAAGAGGGACGTAAACACGTTGCCGTTGTACCTTTCCTGACCTCCCTTCTGGTGTCCGAATCCTTTGACTTCCGTGACCGTCATCCCCTCCACACCGATTCCCTGCAATTCCTTCGTGACGTCATCCAACTTGAACGTCTGCATGATGGCTCCAACGATCTTCATCGCGATACCTCCTTGTTAGATTGGCTCACCAGTGGACGCTGATTGTACAGCGTCGTTAGGATCGCCGGGTGATTGTTTAATACGCTGTGCCTGATCCACTTCCCACCTCGGCGTGAATGGTATGAACGAGGCGCCAAGGAGCATTCTTGTGGCTTACATCTGATGCCCATAGCGAGGATGCCGCAACCGACTGACTCCAAAACCGATCAGCGCGATGAGGCCGACGCCGAGGAGGATGCCGACTATTTGCAACGGCCCTTCGGTCCAACCATACATTTGCGCTACCGTCATGAAATCGACAGGCGGTTTCCTGTTGATGACCTGAAACGCATAGCTGCTATCGACAACGAACAATGAGAGTAACAGCGCAGCGCCGATTAAGAGCGAAGTGAAATTCTTATACATCCTGCACCTCCGTATGGTTGATGGCGGTAACGATTTTCTGGTCATGCTCTTCAGCAATCAACGTGCCAGTACATCAAATTGATGGTCCTACTTGTTTATCTATTGATTTGTTAGATCTATTTTGTGCGACTGCCGTGATGAACGCCGCTCCGAGCGTTTCGGGAATCAACTCGGAATTGAATCCAATTTTATTCTGATGGAATCAGAATGGATGCAGTTCACGGGGTGTGCAGCGCAAGACATGCGTGAAGGGCGCGCCGCGTGGGACTAGCCTTGTTTATTTGGCTTGGCTTGTCTTGTCTGTCACGTATCATGCTGGCTAGTGGGCGGCGCATTCTTTGCGTGATTTATTTCAATAGACTATATTGGTACCATACAGAAGCACAGGGAGTTCAATGGATGTAGCCGGATGAGTTCCCACATAAATTACTGCTAACAAGAGGCGCAAAAAGGCCGCCTGTTTCCCAGGGGAGGTTGTCTGGTTTCTCTGGTTGGTTTCGTTCTTCGAACCAAACCAACCCAATAACCAAACCAACCAGATGAACCAGACAGACGAGGATGATGGACTGTATCTTGTTGCGGCATGGCATTGCGGTGGAGCGGGATGAATGGAAAGGGGCGGAAAGGGATCGCCCACTGACGGAGAAGGGCAAGCAGCGTGTGGCGCAGGTGGCGGCTGGCTTAAGCCGGCTCGACGTGAAGCCGACTCATGTGTTGTCGAGTCCCTTGATCCGGGCGATCGAAACGGCGAAGATTGGACACCGCTTGCTGCAAGTGCGCTCTGCCGTGCAAATTGTCGATGCACTCTTGCCGAATGCGCCTCCCGATCGGCTTATCTCGGTCCTTCACGATCTGCCGCCGGAATCCTGCGTGCTCTGTGTCGGGCATGAGCCCCATTTGGGGATGGTCGCGGCGGTGTTGCTTGCCGGAAAGCCCTCGCAGGCCTTTCCCTTCAAGAAAGCCGGCGCCTGTCTGATCGAGCTCACAGCCCCGGTGAAGCCAGGCCGAGGCCTTCTCCGGTGGTGGCTGCCACCCTCTCAGTTGCGAGACATGGGGGAGCGTAGCGAAGAAGGCTGAGGTTGAGGTCAAGGTTGAGTGAAGATCTGACTTTCTTCATCTCAACCTCAACCTGAACCTTAACCGTCCGAGCTAGGATGATGGTGCCGGCTGGATTTGGCGGTCGGACGGCAGGTCCTGACTTCTGAGGTATGGGGCAAGCAGCGGCTGGATCTTGCTGCGCAGCTCAGCCTGGATATCATCCGGCGATTTTCTGGCATCGACCACTTCGAAGTGAAACTCTTCTGCCATCTTGTCAAATTCCTCGATCAAGAGCGACTGGTATTTTTTAAAACTATCGTAGAGATCGCTGCCCAGCCGCAGATCCATCCCTGATTCCCAGAAGTTCATCCCTTTGGTTTCGATGACGCGCAGGACGAGTGTTTCGACGTCGATACGCAGGTAACAGACGAGGTCCGGTACTAAGGCAAAGCCGAAGACGTCTCTCACCCACTGGCGGTTCCCGCTGCGCACAAAATCGCGCGCGAAGGCTGTATAGATGTACCGGTCGGCCAAGACGATGAAGCCGGAGCGAAGCGCGGGGATGATCTCGTGCTCTAAGCGGTCCGCAAAGTCGGTGGCGTAGAGCAGACTGAATGACCACCGGTCGAGAATGTTGCCTTCCTTGGCCATTTCGATGGTCTTCGACATGAGGTTGGACCTGGTCCAGCCGGTCGTGAGTACGCCATAGCCCTGCACCTCCAGCCACTCTTGCAACACCTCGATGTGGGTGGAGCGGCCGACACCATCGGTGCCTTCGATGGCAATGAGTTTCCCCTTGAGGTCATTCGGATTTAGGTACGTCAAACCGTCGCCAAAATACTGTGCGTCGACCATGGGTCCCTCGCCGTGGTTTGTAATCTTTGAGCGCCTCTCCCACGAGCCGGCGCATGTCGTTCTGCTGGGATTCGATTTCTTTTGTCGAGTCCATCGTGATGAGCTGAAACTCGTCGACGATTTTGTCGTACTGAGCCAGGATGCTTGATTGGAAGATGCGGAAGCTTTCGGTGACGTCCGGGTTCAGGTTCAGATCCATGCCGGCTTCGTAGTACTTGAGTTGCCCGCGTGTGCCTCCGAGGAGGCGGGAGATGGCTACCTCGATCGGGACTTTGAAGTAGAAGGCCATGTCCGGTGTGATGGCGAAGCTGTAGAGCTTGCGAATCCACTCAGGAGATACACCGCGGACCACGTCACGCGCAAAGGCGGTGTACATGTAGCGGTCGGCCAGGACGATCATCCCGGCTTTGAGCGGGGGTAATATCTCATGATAGAGCCGGCTGGCAAAGTCGGTCGCGTGCAACAGGCTGAACGTTGTCGGCGTCAGGCTCTTGCTCTTCTTTCCCCGTTTGGTGGTGTCTTTCACCAGCTCCGATGAGTTCCACTCCGTGAAGAAAACTCGATGGCCTTTCGATTCCAGCCACTTGTGCAACAGCAGCAGTTGCGTGCTCTTCCCGGACCCGTCGATGCCCTCGACAATGATCAGTTTCCCGGGGTAGGGGTGGGGCGGCTTGGCGAGAGGGGGTTGCTCGCTCATGTGGCCTCTTCTTGCGAGATGACGGAAAATTTGAGGCGACGGCGAAATACCCGTTCAAAGAGGTCTGCCCGGCCTGCGGCGGCCCAGGTTTCCAACTCCGCATCGCCCGTCACGTGTACGGTGATGGTGACGGTGGCGCCAAGCCTCACATCGAGGGTACGAACAACGGAAAAATGCGTCCGGTCCAGGCCGTCGGCGATCCGAAGCAGCGCAGACAGAATCCGCACGATTCGCTGGTATTTGGGAGAGAGGTCGTCAAACCCTTCGTGTTTCTGGTGCGGGACTGCGCGCCGGTGATACCGGGCCACATTCGCGATGACCCGTAATTCTTCGCCGGACAATCCTCCGATATCGCTATTCGTGATCAGATAGTAGGCGTGTTTGTGGTGCTGGCGCTCATTGATGAGGTAGCCGACGTCATGCAGAATCGCGGCGTATTCAAGCCAGGTCCGCTCGGTGGCCCCCAAACGATGGAGGCGTCTCGTTTGGTCGAAGAGGCGCAGGGCCAGGCCGGCGACATGGAGGCTGTGGGCTTCCGGGGCGTGACAGCGACGGGCCAGCGCTACGACATTGCGCCGCCGCAAGTCGGGAATTTCCGCTTCTGCTTTGAGTCGTTCACGGTGACGATG
The DNA here is from genome assembly GCA_013388555.1 of Nitrospirota bacterium. Taxonomy (GTDB): domain Bacteria; phylum Nitrospirota; class Nitrospiria; order Nitrospirales; family Nitrospiraceae; genus Palsa-1315. Next base: position 5,454 of record JACAFD010000312.1, read on the forward strand.
GATAAAGTCGTAGATGACGCCTTCACGGATGGCCTTGTCACAGAGGATCAGTTCGTCTCGGTCTGAAAGTTCCATCAGGCGGCGAAGGACGACGGTGGCAGGGAACAGGGTGTCGACGCGCTTGGGGTCTAAGCCGCGGATCGCCAGTCTGGCTTTAATGGTCGAATGCCGGAGGACCTGCTCAACCTCTTTCACGTCTTTCAGTGAGATCGTGGCGAGATTAATTTGGAGGAGCGGGCGATTCGTTCGGCGCAGATGAATGACTTCAGCGAGGTTGCTTGCCATGCCGGAAGTGGCGATCAGGGAGTCGAATCGTTTCGTCTTGAACGACTCGAGGGCGCCTTGTAACTGGGTCGTTACGCGGTCTTCGAGTGAGCGAAGCATTCTCTCGGAAGGAGGTGTGCGTTTGAGGAATTCATCTGCCAGCCGGATGGCACCAATCTTCAGACTCTTTGTGTGGAGGAGCTGGTCACGGTTTCCGACCATCAGTTCGACCGATCCGCCGCCGACATCCACTGAGAGCGTCGGTTGTTCTGTCATGGGGACGTTGTTTTTGACGCCCAGAAAAATCAGTCTGGCTTCTTCGGTACCGCTGATGACCCGAATGGCCAGGCCTGTCTGTTCGGCTACGAGATCGATAAAGTCTCCCCCGTTTTTGGCCTCGCGCACAGCACTGGTGGCGACCGCGATGATGCGATCGTAGCCCTTGTTCTTGGCCAGGGTGACGAGATTGCGAATGACGTCGAGCCCGCGCGTGATCGCTTCGTCGGACAGGCGGTGAGTCATAAAGGCGCCGTTTCCGAGCCGCGTCATGTCTTTGAAACGATCGAGAATCTTATAGCCTCCATCCGGCTGGATCTCAGCCAGCACCATATGGATGGAGTTCGTTCCGATATCGATGACGGCAATCTTCGCCATACAATAGTAACTACTCAGGTGTTCAGGCTGAAGGCTGCGGGCACAGGCTGAAGGCTTTTAGGCTGAAGGTCGAAGTTCCGAATACTTCAGCCTAAAAGCCTTCAGCCTATCTATCTGCGTAGTTACGCTCGGAGACCATAATGAGAAGGACCTTGGTCTGTCAAGGGCAGCCGGTTAATTCCTGGTTAAATCCGAGCAGGCTGCTCTCTCATAGGTAGTCGTGATAGTCTCGGCTGGTCTGTGTAGTCCATCTGGTCGGTCTGGTCTGTCTTGTTGTCCGGACCGGCTAACCAGACAGACCAGATCAACCAGATAGACCAGATGAACCAAACCAACCAGATGACTGTTGTTGTGACCGGTGCCTCGACCGGCATTGGGGCAGCCTGCGCACTCGATTGCGCTGAGCGCGGGATGACGGTATTTGCCGGCGTGCGTGATCCTCGGGCTGGGGAGGTCCTTGCGGCGAGGGGTGGTCCGTCACTGATTCCTGTCACACTCGACGTCACTGATGAGCCGTCAATCGCGCGCTCCCTCGAAGTGGTGGAACAAGTGGTGGGCGAGGGTGGTCTCGGGGGGCTCGTCAATAATGCCGGGATTGCGATCGGTAGCCCCCTCGAAGTGATTTTTTTGTCGTTACTCCGGAAACAGCTTGAGGTCAACGTGATCGGGCAGATCGCTGTCACACAGGCGTTTCTGCCGTTGCTCCGGCGTGGCCGTGGCCGAATTGTAAACATGGGGTCGATCGCCGGCCGTGGCACAATCCCGTTGTTAGGGCCCTATTCTGCGTCGAAGTTTGCGTTGGAGGCACTGACAGATGCGTTACGGATGGAACTCCAACCCTGGGGGATTGATGTTTCGATTATCGAACCGGGGGCGATCGCGACGCCGATTTGGGAGAAATCTGAGATGATGGCCGGGGAACTTGAAGCGTCGGCCGGCGAAGAGGGGAAGGCCCTTTATGGCGAGGCAGTGATTCGAATTCGTGAAGCGATCGTCCAAGCGTCTCACCGGGCGATTCCACCAGACGCTGTGGTTCGAGCGGTGCATCATGCGTTGACAGCGTCTCGCCCCCGCACCCGTTATCTTGTCGGCACGGATGCGAAGCTGCGTGCGTGGATGGTGAAGTGGTTGCCGGATCGAGTTCAAGACCGGCTACTGACGTGGGCTCTGAAATATCCGCGGCGAGCGTAGGTCTGACCGCGCGAGACAGGCGCGAAAAGCGCGACAAGCGGAAAACGTGAGATATGCGGAATGGACGACTGTTTGATCTTGCTTTTCTCGCGAGTCTCGCCTTTCCCGCCAGTCTCGCACGGTCCAGCTTGCTGGACCGTGTGGTCAACCAACTAAGTCGGGGTTGAGCCGGTTCAAAGGCTTAATCGAGAGGGCTTTGATTTCGTTATAGATAACCGTGCGTCCGGACTGACGATGGTGTGAGAAGACCCCTTCCACAATCACCTGATCTCCTTCTCGAACTTCAGCCTGACCGAGACTGATGACTTTCAGGGTACCGGCGTGACTCTTCAAGAGAAACCCATAGGCCGGTTGCCCTTCCCGATTGGTCGCGAGTTGAATATTGGTCACCTGGCCGGTCACCATCACTTCTTGGCGGTCGTACAGCTCGGGATGCGAGAGGATCTCGGTGATTTCCTGAAGGCCGGATGCGTCAACAGGCAATGGTACAGAGATGAAGGCGAGTAAGGGGATTAGAAGAATAAGGGCGCGAGGAATTCGGTAACGCTGAAGCGATGGCTGGGTGCTGAAAAGTCTAGACATAATATGGACGTATTATAGCGTACAGGGGGTAAAGTGCAATCGCAGATGGTCTACCACTTATCGGATGGTCTTCCGGCCACGTCTTCTCCTCGGAAATTGCTGAGGATCTGAACCTGCATCTCGGTCAATTCTTTTGGAGGAGGTTCGGCAGAGTCTGCCAGTGCACCCGTCTCCGGCTTGGGTTTGGCCGCAGTCCGCGTGAGTAATTCCTCATCGATTGCTTCAGGCGAGATGTCCATATCGTTGAGAATGGTGGTGAGCTGCTGCAGTCCGAACAAGTTTCTGGTGATTTCTGAAAGCACAGCATTTGAGCTGGCTCCGAGGACGAGCGAGGTCAAGAATTTGACTTCGTGCTCTTCGGGAAGAGTACCCCAGACCAGAGCTGTTAATTTGTCGATGAGCGCGGACTCCGTTTTTTCCAACCCGTCGTAAGTCGCGAGTGAACGTTCGATAGGCTGCGCCGCAAGTACAGAGAAGGTTTCTTTCCATAAATCCAATGGCGCGGTGGCCGTGGCCGCAGTGCTGCTCTGTAACGCGGCCTGGAGGTTATGGAGATATTGCGTGAGGTGCTTTATTTTGCGGGCAGCGAGGCTGCTGGCGGGAATACCCCACACATGTCCGATTTCGTGATCTTGTAGGGGGGTGGAGATTGCGGTTTGCCGCTCCCGTTCTGCCAGGTCGAGTCGTTTGCGGTATTTTTCAGCCATGCGGAGTTGGGTCTGGAATTCGATGCTGAGCCGTTGCAGTTGATAGTCCTCCTCCGTGATATCACCGGCATCCCAACGCTTCTCCAGCAGGAGGATTGCCGGCTTGGGCAGCACGGTTCTCGCGGAGGCGCGCAAGGCGTCGAGTCTGTCAGCTGAGACGGAGAAACGCTCGGCCAGTATAATATGGGCTCGGTGTGCGAAGGCCTCCCGGAGTTGCGCGAGCCTCCGCAGACTGTCGCACTGCAACCAGGTCCGCTCCCGCTTGAGCCGCATCTGCCGGCGATACTGGTCCCGCCGGTCTGTGACAACTTTGATCGCTTCTTTGGTCGGCGTGCTGTTGGTGGGCTTCGTTCCGGCGACGCAACGGGGATCAGGTTGATCTGCCACGATGTAGAGGATGTCTTCGTCTGTCACGTCGAAGTATTGGAGGAGTAACAGTCGAAGCATGACACGCCCTTGTACGGGCAAGGCATCGATAACGGATCGGATCATCTCAATGGTGAGAAGCGATGGTGGCGAGGCGATGGGAGTCATGGAATCGGTCTCGTTGATTTAGTTTGTTTGGTTGATCTGGTTTGTCTGGTTTCTTTCGTACTTCGAACCCACCCAACTAAACAAACAAAACAAACCAGATCAACCAAATAAGCCGGTTCTGTTACGCCGTGCCGGAATGGTGTGATTCCAGATAGACTGCGACGTATTCGCGAATCTCTTGAATAGTCCCGGTGACGAACAGGTCCCGTGGAATTTCGATTCGCGTGAGCCTGGCCGGATCCACCCCCCGCTCAATTGCATACTCCTCGTCGATGTATAGGCTCACCAACCCGTCTGGAAAGCGGATTGCGTAGAGTGCGTTGTTGTCAGCCATGGGCCCTGTCGATGCGACGATGTTCAGCGAGAGGGGCGAGACTAGCGGGAAACGCGCGACACGAAATTCCAGAAACTCAGAACCTAAAACTCAGAACTTCTTTCCCCATCTCACCCGTCCCGCCCTTCGCGCTTGTCGCGCACGTCTCGCTTGAATGTGACGTTAGCCGCCGAGCGTGTCGAGCGTTTCCTTGAGGCTTTTGCGAATGCAGGTGAAAATCGGCGTATCGCGCAACGTATAGCGTGAGCCTTCGGTTTCGCGAAGCGCCATGACGAGATCCAGGAAGTCTTCCGGCTTATCGCTCTCAAAGGCCACGACCCACTCCTGGTCATCCAACCCGAACGAATAGCTCGTGTTCAGCTTCACCGAGGGGAAGCGATGGCCGACTTCGATATGTTCGTCCATCATGCCTTGCCGCGCCGCCTTCGTAAGCAGGAACCATTCCCGCGTCTTCAGGAACGGGTAGACAAAAATATACTTGGCTTTGCCCGGGACGACGGTCAAACGTTTGCTCTCTTGATTTTCATGGGTGTGATGATCGACGTAGACCGAACGTTTGGTGATCGAGAGATACGAGTAGGGCGTGGTCAGATATTGTCCCAGGCCCGAGGCCAGGATCTTCGTGGTCATGTCCTGGAAGAGTTCCAACTCATACCCGATCCGCCACAGCATAATATCGCAATCGCCCCGGATTCCGATACAGGAGTAGGCCACCACGAGCACCTTGCCGGTGTAGTCCTCGACCGCCCGGATAAATTCCTGCTTGCCTTTGGTGCGTTCACTCTCGGGGAGGCGCCGCCAAGCCGGATCAATTTTATAGAAGGCGAAGTTCACATACTGGCGTTTAGGTGCTTGGGGCGCTGGGGTTTGTTCTGGCGTGGCCATTGAAACTCCTCCGTAGTACTTCTTGATGAGAAGGGCAGTAACCCGGGATATTCACGTCTATCTGCCGGCTCAGTGGCGGCTCGGTTTTTTAACACCTCCCCGCTGTTATTGTCAACCTCAGAAGATCGTCTCAGAAGATCGTTATATGGTTTGTTTCGTTTGTTTGGTTGAGCCGGAGAACTCGATGAACTAAACCAGACTGATGAACCATGAAGAGGGGCTGGGAGGTTCGTTGACAGGAGCTAAGTGATCTGATACTGGCATGCCATGGGGGCGCATTGGGAATGTTGAATGTTTAATTGCTGAATCGGCAACAACTGCGATGGATCAACTGGGGGTCGCAATCGAAATCTTCGTGAATTATGCGGGCTAAACTGAGGACCAGGCTGCTGTGCGTTGCGGCGTTGAGCTGCCTTCCTCATGTGTCGGCCCATGCCATCGATGTGCATCCCGATGCGGAACAGATTCAGACTGCACTCAATCAGGGGAAAGAGGCGGCCAAGAAACGGAGCTCTCCGGATACGTTTTATGTTCGATTCGGCGCAACTAATGAGTTGCACCCCGGCGGGTTTCTGGTCACGAAGCTGGGCGGGCTCTCGGTTATGGCGGCGCATGTGGCTCTGCGGGGGATGGAGCCGAGCGAGGCCGATATCATGCAAGTGCTGGAAGGCCAGACCATGCTGGTCAGCACAGTGATCTTCGGAAATGTCCCCAACTTCGCGGTGGACAGTTATATGGTGTTCGAGCAGGGAGGAAAAACCATCAAGCCCGTTACCGTCCGCTTCGACGGGTTTGCTGATCGCAGTGCTGCCTGGCCGGAAAGCCCTCGATTCAGAGCCAAAGTCATTGCCTCGTTCAACTATGCTGACTTCGACCCCCACGCCAACACAACCATCACAGTCTTTCCGGCAAGCGGGGGAGAATCGAGCTTTCGTATAGATTTTTCCAAGATCCACTAGTGGAACGGGCGAGAAACGCGAGAAAGGCGCGACGAGCGAGACAGGCGGGATCTGAGGTTCTGAGTTTTCAGAGCTTCGAACTTCGGGCACTTTTCTCGCGAATCGTGCTTTTCCCGCCCGTCTCGCGCGTAACCTGCTAAGGCAGTTATGGCTTCACCATTTGATGCGGAAACTATCGCGATCGGCACCGAACTGTTGATCGGGGGCCGATCCGATTCGAACTCTCTCTTCCTCGCGGACGAACTCGGCATGCTCGGGATTGCTGTCCGATTCAAATCGGTCGTCGGTGATGAACGGCAGGATATCGTCACGGCGATCCACACAGCCGTGAAGAGGGCCCGGGTGATTGTCATGACCGGCGGACTCGGTCCCACCGTGGACGATTGCACGAGAGAGGCGGTGGCCTCTGCGACCGGACGGCGGCTCGCTCGTCGCAAAGAAGCGCTGGAAGGTCTGACCGCCAGACTCGCGCAGTGGGGCCGCCAGCCAAGTAAAGGGCAAGTACGCCAGGCATTGATTCCGTCCGGCGCCACCGTACTGAAGAATCCGGTCGGTTCTGCGCCGGGTTTTTTTCTGACATGGAAGAAGGCGCTGATCATCTCCTTGCCTGGCGTGCCGCGGGAAATGGAAGAGATGATGCGGCAGGAAGTGTTGCCGCTGCTGCGTGCTGCATGTGCATCATCAGGCAGGCAGCCGAGAACACCGATCATGCGTCAGGTGTTTCATACATTCGGTCTGGCGGAGGCGGATGTCGATGCCAAATTACAGGGGCTCATTTCGAAGCGAATGCCGGTCGATCTGGGGCTGCTCGCATCGCCGATGGGTGTCCTGGTCTCACTGACGACGAAGGGAATCCGAACGGCGAAGGGAAAGAATCACGATCTGTCGGAGATCCTGGCGACCGGCGTCCGCTCACGGCTCAACGATTGGCTCTTTGCCGAAGGGCGTGACACGATGGAAGAGGTGGTCGGGCGGGAGCTCACAAAACGGGGGCTTACGCTGGCGGTGGCGGAATCCTGCACCGGCGGACTGATTGGCCATCGGCTCACACAGGTGGCTGGTTCATCTGCCTATGTGGATCGTGGCGCCATCTGCTACAGCAATCTGGCGAAGACGGAGATGCTGGGTGTGCCGGCGGGACTGATTACCCGGCATGGCGCCGTGAGCAGGGAGGTTGCAGCGGCGATGGCCTATGGCATACGTGAGCGCGCTCACGTATCGGTAGGACTCAGTGTCACAGGCATTGCGGGGCCTGGTGGCGGGACTGAGACCAAGCCGGTCGGGCTGGTCTATATCGGGTTGGATGATGGAACCGGCAGGCCGATCACGCAGGAATTCCGGTTTCACGGCGACCGGAATGTCATCAAACAGCGGTCCTCGCAAGCCGCACTGGACCTCCTTCGCCGTTGGTTGCTCGGGAAGGCGCCCAGGTGATCCGAACCTTCCTTGCTGTCGAACTCTCGCAAGAGCTGCGGGCTGCTCTTGCGACTATCCAACAGGAGTTGAAGCGTAGAATTGAGCCGGAGATGAAGCGCGACATGCGCATCTCCTGGGTGCAGCCCTGGTCGCTTCATCTGACCATCAAGTTCCTTGGCGACATGGGTGAGCAGATGAGTGATCCGCTACGCGAGGCGCTTGAACAGGCGCTCAGCACTCACATCGCTGTTAATGTGCCGCTTGAACGACTCGGTGCCTTTCCTCGTCCGCACAGTCCACGCGTGCTGTGGGTCGGGCCTTCAGAGAATTGGGAGCGGGGAACAGAGGCGAGACGAATAGCAGAGATCCATGGTGCGATTGAGCAGACCTGTGAAGGCTTCAGCTTTCTCCGCGAAACGAGACCCTTCAGTCCTCATCTCACCCTGGCACGAATCAGAGCAGGGGAACGGCAGGTTGGAGTCGCATTGGCCAAGAGCGGAGTGCTGGATCGGTCGCTTTCACTGGGCGCACTGGCGATGGAATCGGTCGTACTCATGAAGAGTGAATTGAAGCCGACCGGTTCGGTCTATACGAAGCTGTGGGCGGTGCG
>JACAFD010000313.1 GCA_013388555.1 Nitrospirota bacterium
CATCTCTGGCAACATGATATCAATCTGCTCACGCAGATCCTCCAGCTGTCTGTCGAACCCGGAATTTTCTCGCTTCGCAGCAGATTTCTTCTTCGCCCGCCCAACTGCCCGACCTGCCACTCGATTCCGTGAAACGATTTTCTTGGTTGCCATAGTTCCTCCAATTTGAGCCTCCGTCTTGAAAAGCCATGATACACCGTGAGGACCCTATCAGCACGCACCATTTCCTGGCAATCACACTGGGCGTCTCACCCACCCAACCCCGGTCCAGCGAAATCCCACCGCAGCGGTCGACCCTCGGTTCATATGTTACGTTTACACCACTCGCCCCCTGACAGGCAGGGTGATTTCTTCGCAGGAAAACGGTATTCTTGGCAGTGAACGCGTACTCTACCGCGCATCATGCTGGCATTGTTTCGGCGAGAATCAGGAAGGGATACATGAGTTCGACATCAGGCACCACAACATCGCATCAATTTAAGAAGCTCCTCTTGTCAGACCAGCTTGAATTCATTTGCGAAGCCCACAATGGCCTCAGCGCAAAAATTGTTCAAGAAGCCGGCTTTCGAGGCATTTGGGCAAGCGGCCTCTCCATCTCCGCTCAATTCGGAGTCCGTGACAATAACGAAGCAAGCTGGACCCAGATACTTGAGGTGCTGGAATTCATGTCTGATGCGACCACGATTCCGATTCTCCTCGATGGCGACACAGGTTACGGAAACTTCAATAACATGCAGCGGCTGGTCCGTAAACTCGAACAGCGCCATATCGCCGCAGTGTGCATTGAAGACAAACTCTTCCCGAAGATGAACAGTTTTATCAAGGGGAACGCCCAACCCATGGCGGACATGCAGGAGTTCTGCGGCAAGATCAAGGCAGGAAAAGACGCCCAAACCGATCCTGACTTTAGTATCATTGCCAGAGTAGAGGCGTTCATCTGCGGCTGGGGATTGGCCGAAGCCCTGCGACGAGCTGAGGCCTATCACCAGGCAGGCGCGGACGGCATCCTCATTCACAGTGCTCTGTCGGTGCCGGATGAGATCATTTCGTTCAAACAAGAATGGGGAAACCGATGCCCCGTCGTGATCGTGCCCACCAAATACTACGCCACCCCCACAGATGTGTTTCGACAGCATGGATTTTCCATGGTGATTTGGGCAAATCATATGTTACGGGCCGCCGTAGCTGCCATGCAGAAAACCGCGCGAACCCTCAAGAAACAGGAACATCTGCTCTCCATTGAAGACAAAGTTGCATCGGTTTCAGAAATCTTCCGCCTACAAAACTCCGCGGAACTGCAGGAAGCTGAAGACCGGTATCTTCCCAAAGGAGTCGAGAACACCTCTGCGATTGTGCTGGCTGCATCCCGTGGCTACGAATTGGGAGAACTTACTGAACATCAGCCCAAGACGATGGTCGTCATTCAGGGGAGACCGATCCTCTCCCATATCGTTGACACCTACAATGCAGTGGGAATCAAGGATATCGTGGTGGTCAGGGGGTATAAAAAAGAAACCGTCAATCTGCCCAACCTGACTTATGTCGATAATGACGACTTTGCGGATGCCGGCGAGCTGGATTCCCTGCTCAAAGCCCTCCAATCCAGAAAAGGTCCTGCGCGGAGTACGATCGTTTCCTATGGCGACGTGCTCTTCAACAAATATATTCCGCAGTCGCTCTGTCAGGAGAACGATGATTTTGTTATTTTTGTCGACAGTAACTGGCAGGAGCAGACCAGCTATGCTCGCCTAGGCGGGTTCACCGAGTGCACCATTCCCAATTCGAGAAGGGCCTTCAATGCCAAGATCTATCTCAAGCAAATAGGAAACAATATCCCGCAAACATGCATCCACGGAGTCTGTATGGGATTCCTCAAAGTCTCACCAGGCGCAACCGAACTCATCACCGCCATCATCGTGGAACTCCTGCTCAACCCTGCCAACCGCAAGGCCACCATCTCCCAGCTACTCCAGGAACTGTTGAGACGGCAGTATCCTGTGCGAGTGCTCTATACGGTTGGTCACTGGCTCGACATCAACAGCCTCGATGATGTCGTCCAGGCAGGGAGTTTTTAGTCTATTTCATGCACCGGGTCTATTTGGTTCAGACCGACCGAAACATGTCATCAGTCCCGCGCGAGATGCGCGCTGCCCTACTCGCCCCGTCCATGAATTGTGCGCGACAGGCGCAACTTGACCCGCCCTGGCCCCGCTCATCCGGCTTGTCTTGCTCATCTCCCGTTTCCCACTTGTCGCGCTACCCCGCTCGATACATGATCAGGGACCTACTTTGACCTCGATGGGCGTGGTTGTTGACGCGGAGACTCGCGTCGTAAAGTACCCTCCATTGGTGTTGCTTCCCCAGCACTTGACCGCTCGCTTATCTTCGAGCGCGCAGCTATGCATAAGCCCAACAGCAACATCACGGGTGGATCGTAAGCCAATGACCTCATCCGGGGCGAAAATGCCCTGTTCATGGACAGGCCTTATCGGATCATCTTGTGTGCTAAATCCAAGTTGCCCCGCCTGGTTCAATCCCCAGCAATTGACTGTGCCCTGTCGTAACAATGCACAGGCATGAAGAGACCCTCCATCAACTTTTATCGCGGAAGTGATGCCTTTGGTTTCCACCGGGATTAAGGCGTCCTTACTGGCTCCATTCCCCAGCTGGCCTTTCCTATTGTCTCCCCAACAATTAACCCTCCCATTTGCAATCACCGCACAGCTAAAATTGTTCCCCACACCGATCCCCATCACAGATTGCAAACCAGCCACATCGACCGCTACCGATGAGTCTATCTTTGTGCCGTTTCCCAATTCTCCCCATTGGTTACTCCCCCAACAGCGCACGGTGCCGGTTTTGAGAAGGGCACACGTGTGGCTCAGGCCAGCGCTCAGAGCGGTAGCCTCAGCCACTCCTTTCACTGGCACGGGGACCGCCGAATCGATCTGAGTTGCATTTCCTAACTGGCCGTGGTCATTGCGGCCCCAACAAGAAATCGAACCGGTCTTACTGAGCGCGCAGGCATGAAAAAATCCCGCCGTTAGCTCTGTAGCAGAATGAAGATCCTTGACCATTACAGGCGTTATGGCCGCTGTGGTCGTTCGATCTCCAAGCTGGCCATATTGATTGCTGCCCCAACAGCGAACTGTTCCATCGACCTGACTTGCACAGGAAAAATTGAGTCCCACAGCGACATGTCGAGCCGCATCAATGCCGGCTACCGCCACCGTTCTTCCATAATCTTCCGTACTCTTGCCGTTTCCCAGACGACCATCGCGATTGTTCCCCCAACAACGGATCGTGCCATTGCTGAGCACCGCACAGGTGTGCCCTCCCCCTGCCGAGATCGACAATACAGTCGGAGATTCCTGGCTGTGGGTGAAGGAGGGAGAAATTAAACAAGCAAGTCCCGCGAGGACCGAGACGAGAGCGATTGCTTGAAACCTTCTGAACATTCTGTTCTTTCTCAGTCTAAAGCAGACAGACCTAGAACCTTGGCATCTGACTGAACAATCGGCAACAGAGGCTACCGTCGCTAAACCCTCCCGGGTCAAGATGCTGTGACAGGCTAGACTCTGGGAAGGAGAGAGTCAACGCTTGGAGTGACGGAATGATAGACCTCCCTGGTTTCTATCCCCATACCTTATGTTTTCAGTGACCATTGCTGCTAGGATGTGGAAAAATATGATTAGCCCCCGACATCGATAAGAAGGAGCTGCTTTGAACAGAACAACACTTGTTGCCACATTCATCGCGGTGACGCTGATTGGGGCCCCTACCCTATCCTTTGCAGAGGCAAGGGACGGATCCGGCGCAAGCTATGCCGGCGGATCGTGGAGCGGCCCTCTGCTCTTTGGAGCGACGAGCAGTTACGCTCAGACTACCGATACCGATACGGCTGTTCCCGAAAGCACTACCGCTCCCACCACCCCCGAAGGTTCCAGCTCTGCCGGAATCCTTCTTATCCTCCTGCTTCTGGGAGGTGCGGCACTGTTTTATTTCCTCAAAATACAGCGACCTTCCCTCCCTGATTTTTCCGGGATTACAGGTCGCGACCCGTCTACCGACAATCTGCCGGCAAGACGGTCCGCCACGACTAGGCAGAAACTATCGGTCGATAGCATCACTTCCGCCGATAAAGCAGCCTTTCAACAACTCCTGACCGATGTACAACGGGCCTGGAGCAAACAGGACCTGACCGAGTTACGGCAGTTCGTTACGCCGGAGATGCTGAATTATTTCAGCGCCGCCCTGGCCGACAATACCAGCCAAGACATCCAGAACCATGTCGAGGATGTGGTGCTCCTCCGTGCGGAGATCCTCGAAGCCTGGACTGAACAGGCGACGCAGTACGTAACGGCGGGACTTCGCTGGAGTGCCCGCGACTATAACGTGTCTCTGGCGAAGCAGCGTGGAGAGCCAGGCTATGTCGTTGAAGGCAGCGAGGTGAAGCCGACCGAATCCGGCGAAGCCTGGACCTTTATGCGGTCCTCAGATGGGAAATGGCTGCTGTCGGCTATTCAATAAAAAAGGAAGGGCAGCCTGGCCGTCCTCCTGCTCGCGGTACCCCACTCCTACTTCCACCCGTCCCCGTTTGTCCCGCCCCCGAACCCTCCGAAGTTCCCACCGAAGCCCCCCTGGCCCGTTCCCCAATACTCACCTTGTTGAATTCGTTTGTAGGGATGCCGGAGGTCTGGTCTGCTGATCCACCAGAAGAATGAGAATCCTCCGACCGCGGAAACAATGGCTAGCCACAGCCCTAGACCTTTGGAATGTGCCTTCGAGATGTCGCCGACACGCACGTCCTGCGCGGGAGAGGCCAGGGCCACCACGGTGCGGTAGAGACCTTCGCCGAAATGTCCCAGATCAATCGCCGGCTGCAACGACTCGCGCCCGACTTGATTCATGATCGCGGGAGTAATCACCGGCAACATCTGCCGGCCAAGCGTGATTGCAGCTTGCCGGTCCTGCACTGCGACCAGCACCAACACGCCATGTTCTTGTTGCGTCGATCCGATGCCCCACTTTTCATATATCGCCGTCGCATACTCATTTGCCGACCCGAATGGTTTGATGCTCGGCACCGTAACCACCACCATCTCGACGCCGGTCTTTCGTTCAAGGTCCTGGCAGACAGACCGAATGCGTTCTTTCCACTCCCCATCGATAGCCTGTGCATGGTCGCTCACATATCCTCGCGGCTCAGGCAATGGAATCGTGGGCCGTTCGTAGGTCACCGCCCGGGCTAAGCCCTGGAATAGAATAAGGGAGAGCACCACCGCTATGCTCACAATCTTCGTCATCACCCCCTCGACTGCGACAGCTGCTCAACCGCGCGATTAAGCAATGTCGCGGCCTGCAGATAACGGTCAAAGAGACGGGGCATTTCATGGCGGCCCGGAGAAATCTGGCCGCGTTTGAGCAGTACAATGTCCAGCAAGCCCTGCAGATCCAGCTTCAACTGCCCGGCGACGTCCTTGATCACTGCATCTGCGTGAGTGAGGACGGGACGATCAAGAAGACGTTGCACCCCGCGCAGCAATGGAAGAATTGATGTGATCGAGAGCGGCAGTAAAATTGCCATAGCCTCGTCGGCTCCACCCCCTTCGACATACCGTTGACGCAGACGCAGCAGATGGCTCATGAAACCCTGGACCACAGCCTCTCTCAGCCGATCGGTCTTCACGTGAAATCCAATGAAAGGATCACGCCCGCCTAAGGCGCGGTGCTGTTCTTGGATTTCTAGGAACTCAAGGGGAAACACCTCTGCGGATACGCGCAGCTCCTCTTCCGTCAGAAAAAGGGGAACCACAATCTGTTCCTTGCTCCATCGACGATGCAATGCACTGTACTGTGTAAGCACGCCTCTCTCGCAAGACGACATCAGGAGGAGGATGTTCAAATTGGACCGTCCCGGGAGGAATTCACCCCGGACAGCGCTGCCGTAGAGTAGCACCCCTTCCAACTGCTCCCCGAACTGGCCCTTAACCTCCTTCACGTAGGTCTGCAGCAGCTTCTGTGTGTCGTCCGGCAGCCCCTCGATCAGACGTTCAGCCATTCCAATGACTCTTCATAACGACATCGGATGTGGAGATCGTTCATGTGCGCGTACATCGGGGAGCAACCCTGCAGCAATCACACGGTCGATCATATTAAAAGGCGGTGCAGTTCGCAGGCCTGCTGTGGTCGACAGAACCTGATAGCGGAGTCGTGCATTCCGATCCAGGGTTTGAAACACGCGATCACGCAAGAAGGCCACAGCAGGATTTGCGGTATTCCAATAAAATACTTGTTGATCGGCCAATCGTTGCAGCATCGTCACTTGCGGCCGCCTCGCTCGTTCGAATTGGCCCAGCCTGGCAGCTGAATAGTCCTTGTCGGCAAGACAGCCCGGCAACAGATCGGATAGAGCCATGGCATCCACCATCGCCTGCATGCGCCCCTGCGACGCATGGGGATTCATCGCATGGGCGGCATCACCGATCAGGACGGCGCCATCTGCTACCCATGTCGGTGTGCGCACCCGCCCGGTCGGCATATAGGCGGTCTGGTTCCAATCGCTCAGGTGCCGAAATAACCCGGCAAATTGCGGTGCGATCCGCCTCCACGTCTGCTGTAACGCGGGGATTCCTCGTTGCTTCACAGCCTCCATCGAGTCCTTGGGGATCATATAGAAAATATAGACCTTGTTTCCTGTCGCTGGAAACAGCCCTAAAATGGTCCTGTGCCCGACGTAATAGAATGATTCCGACACCGGATCCTCCGATTCGAGAATCGCAATGAGATACCCGTCAGGATAGAGATACAGGTCGGCCGGGATCTTCAGTGCCTCGCGCACCTTTGAAAATGCGCCGTCGGCACCGACAACAATTTTTGCACGGATCGTGTTGATACCGTCCGGCCCCGTCGTAGACAGACCCACCACTCGATGGCCCTCCCGCACGAGTCCTGTAAATGATGTGCCGTAACGGAGCGTTGCGCTCTTCTGTTGCTGCACCGCCGCAACGATGGCGTGGTGGGCGACATTCGGGAGCGTCACAATGGCGCGGTTGTACGGCGCTGGAAGGTCGCCATAGTCGATGCTGCAGAGACGCGCCCCCCCTGCTCGACAAAAATGGAAGTGCCGCACGGACCTCGTGGCATCAGTCGGCAATGATGGCAAGACGCCTAAACGGTCGAGTACTTGCTGCCCGTTAGGTTGGAGAATTTCTCCCCGCAGGCCCTTCGGCGGCCCGACGGCCTGATCCAACACCATGGTGCTGATGCCTTGCTTGGCCAGCGCCAGGGCCAAGACAGCTCCGCCGCCTCCCGCCCCCACCACTGCGACGTCAGTCTCTTCAGTCATCGCTCCTCATAAGGAAGGTTGAGGTTCATCCTCAACCAATTTCATTACTTCCATTCCTTAAACCTCGTGTGATCGTTCCACATCGCGAGAAACTTGTCCCGAGCCTTGACGGTAATAGCGTGATCAGCAATGACGTCGAGCCGCTCATCGTTATAATGATTGCCGCTCGTCGTGTGGTTCATCGACCCGGTGGTGTTCACTTCATCATCGATCACAACCTGTTTTAGATGCATCAGCCCATCGTGCTCGTTTACGAGAATTGGAATTCCCGCCAGATGCAGCGTATGAAGTGCCGTGCGCTGTTTGATGTCTTCTGTGCGCTGGCGATCTGTGATCATCCGCACATCGACTCCCCGTTTCTTTGCCGCGACCATTGCCTCCACAGCCCGGGGAGAGGTCAACCCGTAAACCGCCACATAGAGATAGCGGGTCGCATGCCGATAGAGGGTCTTCAGACGATCGAGCGGCGCGTCGTCTGGCCCATAGTAGACTTCCACCGTCGCACTCCAGCCAGCCCCGGCTGGAAGGGCGAGTGTCAGGATGACGAGACACACCATCCGTAGGAAAGGCCTGGGCATGACAATTCTCATCGATGGCAGACCGGCGTCATTCAACTTCAAACAACATCTTGAAATGATCGTCCGTGGCTTCCCATGCCCGGGGCGCCATTGTAGCAAGCCACTGCCGAAGAAATTCCTTTTGGCCTGGCGTGAGCATCTGTTTAATTTGGTGTGAACGGCCTTGAAGGGGCTGAAGAAATCCAACCCGTTTCTGAAAATCCAATGTCGCCGTGCGGACATACATGTTCGTGAAGGTCCTAGGCGTTTCACCCTCGCCATCGCCTTGAATCCACACCGACAAAAACCGCTCTAATTGGAGTCCGGAGCTATCCATGGCAGGGTCTGTATCGTGAAACAACTCGTTTTCCGATTCTTTGAGCGGAGTGGCCTCAGTGGACCTGAACATGAAGTTGCGGTTCCACATGCATTCGTTCCTTCCTAAAATGCATACTGGCGGCGGATCACAGCCAAAGTCAAGCCACCTCACTAACCCCGGCAACAGCCTCTGGCAGCTCTGGCTCACTCGACACTCACCGGAACGTGAAAGCATTGTGCGCTCCTGATTGAGAGCGCTTGTGACACGATTCCCCCCTGCGTATAATGCAGGACCTATTCGAATCACGAAGGAGATTGCCCAATGGAACAACATCAACGGAAACAGGAAGAGACGACAGTGGCCGACGATCCGAAGGCACGAGAAATGCTCAGGCAAGCTTTCGAAAAAACCGCGCGATGGCAGAAGGACTTTAAGGGTTTCACAGCCGATCTGACAGTGAACGTGAACGGGAAGGAAACCAGTGGACCTGTCGTGGTAAAAGGCCCTCGCGAAGTATCGGTGCAACTGGGCGATGCAGAGGTGCAGAAGTGGGCGCAGGAACAGCTCGGCATGATTGCGGTGCACCGTGGCCCGCGAACCTTCGAGGAGTCGGACGGCAAATATTCCCTGACGATGGAAGAGGACGGACACCCCTTCGGCACAAAACTCATCATCCATGGGTCGAACTCGTTCTATCGCCTCACAGACCAACGTATCACCCAGATCAATCGCACGATGGCGCACCCGGGCATGACCCCCTTTGCCTTTACGATTAACGTAGAAGAAACCGCGGTGACCCAAGACCAGAAGAATCTCACGACGAAGTACAGTGTGTACTACTATTCACCGACAGACGGAAAGCTGAA
>JACAFD010000323.1 GCA_013388555.1 Nitrospirota bacterium
ACTTCACCCGGCGCTACTTCACGCGCGCCTTAGCCGTTGCAACACTCCCAGCCATGCTCTCGCGTAGCGCGAGCGGGCAATCCTCCGGGCTGTTCCAACATGGCGTCGAAAGTGGCGACCCGCTGGCCGATCGGGTCATTCTGTGGACCCGTGTTACGCCGCCTGTGGATGAAGACTCCATCCCCGTGGAGTGGGTTGTGGCCAGCGACCTGGCCTTGCAGGACGTGGCACTGGATCCGTTACTTCCCGTGTCAAGGCGCTACAGCATTGAGCTACGCGGAGGGGCGCTCTCGGCCGACGGCCATCTCGAATACACCGCCGAAGGGAGGACAGAGGCGAACTTAAAGACACTGACGATTAAGGATGCCCGGGTGGATTATGTCCATACGCGCGAATCGACGGCTTACGAAACCCAAGTGAGCAAGGCTGCTGTGAAAACCGCCAGGAATCTCCAGGACAAACCGGAGACACTCATCCGGATCGATCACGGGGAAATCAGGAACAGCGAATTCGGCTTTGTGAACGAAGCAGCCAAGCCGCCATACCGTGTGTTTGTAAACAACGGCGCTCTCCGGTTCGAGAACATCAGCAACCATCTCAGCGAAGGCAGCGGCATGGTTACCCCTGTGGAGATGGCTCGCGGCGTGTTTTTGAACACTGAACTGCAGTCGCGTTGAGGGGGATTGCGAAGCGCCGCGCGGCTCGGGGGGCTCTTTGAAGTTACGCTTGTTCCAATACTGTTCGAGGCCCATCTGTGGTTCACCCACTGGGATTCGGTGCCAACGGCGTAGCAGGCGCAGTTCTTAACAAAAATTCCTGCGACAGGGGGTGTCGCCATCATACGCGGTTTAATCCGATTCTCTTCATTCTCATCGACGTCAGCCTGGGTAACGACCTCAATCATCTACCGCACGTCTGACGGTGCTCCGTGTATCGTTGCCGCGGTGTAATCCGGGGTCTCGACGTGGCTGAACCGAATGGTCGTTGAGGTTCCGTCGGTTGAATCAATGTGCAAACTCACGTCCTCGATCTCGGTCTCGATCATTATGCGGCGAGGAGACGGAATACTTCGGTAAATGTGTTCTTGCAAAACATCGCTCTTGCGCACCATGATCGATAATACTTCGTCCGTGTGATCGAGGTGAAGCATCAGGGCTTCAAATGGTAGTCCACGCCTCTCATGCGAGGCTCTGCGGATGCCTTCGTCGCGTGGAGCCACCTCCACCAACCATTCTTGATGATCTTGGGTGAACTGTAGGCAAAAGGCTTCCCACTCTGAATGAGCGATCTCGCGCCCTCTTCTCGTTTGACTCGTGTGTGTGGTGCTGCTCATTATTTTCCCCGCTACATGTTAGATGGAAGAATAGGCATACCTGCAACTGTATGCTCCCCGAAGCATCGGCGAACCTAGGGAGTTTACTAAGTTAATATCCAGGCTTACTGCTCCGGGGCGAGCAGTTCCGGGATGGTCGTTTCCATAACTTTGACCACTTGTCCATGATCATCCAGACGAACGGCGATACGTTCTCCTACCGACAATCCCTTAAACAGGTCTGGACTCTTTATCGTGAATGAGACCGTCTGACCTAGATCAGTTGTAATCTTTCCGTTCATCTTGGGCAAATCCAGCTCCTTGAGTGTTCCGATGACGACATGCGAAGTCTGAGCCAAAGGCTCAGGTGACGCCGCCAATGCCATCGCCAAAGAAAAACCACAGAGCAGCAGGGCGAGCAGCCAGATAATCTTTACGGGCATAGTATCTCCGGGGTGTTGAGCAAAATCTGATTCGCCACTTTCGGCGCAGGGGGCCCTGGTGACGGTGAAGTAGGTTTCGGGAGAGGGTCGGTTGGGCCTGGTGAAGGCTGCGGGAACTGGTTCGTCTCCATGGCGATGACAACGTTCATGAGAGGACCCTGGAGAAAAAGCGCCAACAAGACCGGCAACTCGATTATTCCGCGTTTCATGAGTCCCTCTCGCACCGGATAAGCTGCCTCTAAGTAGAACGTTCAGCGTTCCGCTGGCGTACTGATAGATTCATAATAAACCGAAAGATCCCGTCCGCCTGTTCAATAGTGATCATCTCACTCTCACGCACTCCAGATTCATTGCATCTCCAGCATCTGGGCAATGGGCGCCTCGCGCCCACATCTAGGTCAAATAAATATCCAAAGTGTATCGAAGTGCACAGATCCCACCCATTTATCATGAGAAGGTTGCAGGTGGCGCGACTGGACGGCGGAATGTGTCGGGCATGTGGGTGACCGGACTCCCATTGATAGTTTAACAATCGATGGGTGGGATGGAACGCGTCGACAGGATCATTAACTAACTCAAAGGGAGGAAGCACCATGGGATCAATGGACAGACCTGAGCCTGGAAATCTAGTGGGATTTTTTGTAGGAGCGTTAGTCGGCGCGGGAATCGCGCTGCTCCTTGCGCCACAGTCTGGCGCGCAGACGCGGGGACTTCTTCGCGACTGTGCGGCACGCGCCAAAGATGAACTCGATGGAGCTGTCGATCAGGGCCTCGAAGTGATGGACAGCGCCGTTGAACGCGGTCATGAATTCGTAGAGAAGGGAAAGGAGTCATTGCGTGAGACGGGCCGTCAAGCGAAGGGATTTGCGGAAGCGGGAAGAACAGCGTTCAATGAGGCAAAGGACGAACTCGCGTCAGAGCATCGTTAATGGCCATCCAGACACACGTGTAGCAATAACCGCTCGCGTTCACAACAGGAGGGTTTTTATGTATCGCACAATACTCGTCGGTCTTCTCGGGGTTGGTCTTATGTTTCTGACGGCGTGCCAGTCCATGACCGGAAAAACCGCGGGCCAAAGCATTGATGATGCCTCAGTAACCGCTTCGGTTCAAGGAAAGTTAACGGCGGACAGGCTGTCGAATTTTTCCCGTATCAATGTCGATACCGACCGAGGGGTCGTCTCGTTGAACGGTGTAGTTCGATCCGCGGAAGAGCAAACGCGGGCGGATGAACTCGCACGACAGGTGGAGGGAGTGACGAAGGTGAACAACAATCTGCAAATACAATCTACGTCAATACAGAATCCCTGACCTGCAGCAAGTAAGACCTTCGTCGATGAACCAAAGATGGCCAGAGGTCAGCCTTGACGGATGCGCAACAACTGGTCCGCAAGCATCCTCTGCAAGCGGTGCTCGTTGGAGTAGGACTTGGCTATCTTCTGTCACGAACTAAGGTGAGATAGTGATGCACCACACGCATGATTCAGGGCGATCAGGATTTTCAACAGTGGTGGTGGGACTCCTAAGGGACGTGCGCACGCTTGTGCGCCAGGAACTGGCGTTGGCCCAACATGAGGTTGAGTACGAAATCGGCAAGATCGTCAAAGCGGTCCTGTGGTTCGTGATTGGCCTGATAATGGCGGTCATCGGATCGATCACGATTGCCGCGGCCTGCGTCCTTATCCTCTACGAGTATACAGGGTTACCTGCATGGGTCTGTGCCGCGATTGTGAGTATGATCCTACTCGGTGCGGCGGCGGGGCTTATGGCAGCAGGGCGCGGAATCGTAAAGTCCGTTCGTTTCATACCAGTGCGATCCATCCAAATCATGCGGGACGACGTCAAGTGGATGGCGAACTGGGTGCGTACGAGGTTTGTATAGATAGCGAACTCGGGCAGGCAAGTCTGAAGAACCCGAGAGGCTCCTCCGCGTTGGTCTTCCCGGTTTTAAGCCCATGTCTAAAAGACAGCTGTCCTCGCCTACTTCGGATTCCTCGGACTATTTATCGGGCCTATCCTCCTCGCCGTCGTCCTCGTCACGTTTCTAATCTACCAGGAAGAATACCAGCAACAAGGGAGCGACACGCTCACAGGCGTGACGACAGATCCTCGCGAGGATCTGCGCACGACTCATCAGTTGGCTGACAATCTGGGGGACACACCGAGGACTCGGGTAATTCCCAGTGGTTGATCGAATGGACTATGCGATCATTTGTGATTAGGAATCAGACCCCACATGAGGAGGATGTATGGCGAATCACGGAAACACGATCAATGCCAGGGCAACCTTCATCACACTGATGCTTCGCGAAGACCATCAGAAGGTCAAGCAGCTATTTGATCAATTTAAAGAGTCGGCGAATACAAATGAGAAACGGGACATCATCACGGCGGCGATCGCGGCCCTGGAGGTCCACGCAACACTCGAAGAGGAGCTGATTTACCCTGCCTGGAAGGAACAGGCGGGCGAGCGCAGTCTGACAGACGAAGCTCTCGCCGAGCACCATGTCATTCACGTGCTGATCGGCGAACTCAAGAACATGGGTTTTGAGGACGAAAGGTACAATGCCAAGTTTACGGTGCTGAGCGAACAGGTCACGCTCCATATCGAAGAGGAGGAGGGGAAGATGTTTCGCCAAGCGGAGCAGGCAGACTTGGATTGGGACCGACTGACGAAACACGTGATCGAACGGCGGCAGAGCTTGGAACAAAAAACGCTATGGCTTCTGGGGGTGCCTGTGATTGTCAGCGAGAGGGAGACAGTTTCTGCAACCCGTCGAGTCCTTTCCTACAGGCCAGGAGGCTGAAGATTGAAGAGGGGGCATGGGTCCGCAGCCTGGTTGAGGAAAAGGGGTCAGATGGCGCACGAAAAAGAATACAGCATAGAACCAAACGGAGAGTCCGGCTTACAGGCGGTGGTGGGCATTCAGACCTCTACAAATTATCTCACAGGAAAGGGGATAGAGGGTGCGGTCGAGGACGTAGAAGCTCTTATCCATCGCTATCCATTTCACGCGCTCTTGATCGGGCTCTCAATGGGATATCTGCTTTCTCGACCCTGGAAGCGCTGAATCCCTGGGCAGATCCTGGCGCCGTCATCCCCGGTGGTGTCTTCATAAACGTGCTGAGGAAGAGAGGGAGATCATGGAAAAAGGCGCTGAGCGTATTGCCCAAGACATGAGAGATATTGCCCAGACCAGAGTGGCGATTGCAGAAAAGCTTGGAGCCATAGAGCATCATGTCGGAAGAACGATGCAACATGCGAGGACGACGATGACTGAGCTTGCGGACAAGACGACGTCCACTGTGCGCGAAACGGTGCAAGAGACCAAGGAGGCTCTCGATCCAAGCGTTCATGTGACACGTCACCCGTGGATCTCTGTGGGCGGGGCAGTGTGTCTTGGCTATGCGGTGGGCGCCATCTATCGTCGGGGCTGGCGGATCACAACAGGAATCGCTCCCTATAACCCACAGGGAGTCAAGGGCGCGGCACTGTCGGACCATGAGGGAGGGGAGCGATGCCGGACCAATCCCTCAACCATCTGGGTCGGGGTGGAACGGGCACTCCAAGACGAACTCGGTGTGGCGAAGAACGGCATCATCCGATTCGGACAGCATCTCATCCGCGAGATGATCCGTCAGGCCGTTCCCGCCCTCATGCAGTTAGTCGGCGGCCATCACCGCGAAGAGAACCCTCGTTCCGCAAGTGATCCACCGCGTCAATAAACTTTCTGGTCAGAAACAGGTGGCGTGAAACATCGGCAAGCTGCTACCCTCTGGCGTAGCGACCTGCCGATGTTCACAGGGATAATTACTTCTCAGTTCCTCGGGCCGAGCGAATCGATAGGGCGTGATTCTGATCATTCACGTCCGCTTCGATACGATCCCCTTGGCGAATGTCTCCCATCTTCTGGGTGGTGCCATCGGTATGCAAACGCACTTCTTTCCCGTCCTGCCCCTTGATGAAATAGTTCTCGCCTTCAACGCGCAACACTTCGCCCGTGATCACGTGGCCACCCTTTAGCTTATCTTGCTCGCCCTTCAGACCAGCTTGACCGCCTTGCCGTTCAGCAGGTAGGCCAGGTTTCATATTCATGCCGTCTGCAGCCAACGCCGTATTGGACAGGCCCAGGCACAGCAGGACACCGCAAGACATGAGACCGACGACTTTGGGAATAGATACCATGGGAGCCTCCTCGGTTAGATGTAGAAAACACACATAGGTTACGCTACGCGCTTTGGGCCATGCTTTCTGAGCAATTTTGACCACAACACGGGAATTCTCTGATTTGTGGCGACCAGTCCCTAGGCTTGTAACCAGACGAGCAAAAAGGCGAGTGGGAATTTAATTGGCGTCTTTGGGTGCGGAGGATTGTGCAGGTGAGGCACCTGGCGCCACACTGACCTCTCGGTCCGACGGAGTCAGTTGGGCACGAAGCTGGACGATTCGCTGCCGAATCTTCTCGAGAATGGGGCGCTCGGTGACCGAGGCACTGTGGGCTTGCCGCATAAAGTCCTCCCATAGTTGTAATGCATCGCGTCCCAGCCCCTGTTGCTCCAACGCAAGGCCCACACGATAGGCCGCATCGGGCGAAGACGACGGACAAGCCGCCGCACGCTTGAGGACTTGCTTCGCTTCCTCCGCTCGCCCTTGTGCCTGGAGAACCGTGTCCAGGCCTAAGGAGGCGCTCACGAAACAGGCGTCTTGCCGAATGGCCGCCCGGTACAATTCCGCCGCGCCCTGGGTGTCTCGCATGCGATACCTGAGTTCGCCCATATTCTTTAAGAGTACGGGGTCGCTCGGTGTGTGGGCAAAGGCCTGCTCATACGTCACTCGTGCCCGGTCCGTCTCTCCCTTTGCCGCAAACGCGAGCCCGAGATTCCGTAAGACGTCAGGCCGTTCTGGTTCGAGTTGCAAGGCCGACTCATAATGTTGAATGGCGAGATCCAGGAGGTCGCGATCCTGGTGCAGCACCGCCGCCATCAGATGAAGGAGGTGCGCGGTCGTGAGAAAAGCACGAATGGGACGTTCCTGCTCTCGTGGGGAAAGAGACCCCTCTTGCGTCTGCATTGCCGGAAACGGAATGTTGTTCTTCTGTAACCAGTCGCGTAGCCGAGACACAGGGATGGAATAACTGAGGCCGGCTCGCATCATCACTGCGCCAAGCCGTTCCCCTCCAGCATTTTTCACCGGTTCTAAATAGGGCACGGTATGGACGACCAGCCCCGCAAGCTCACCGGTCTTGCTGTCCACCAGCGGCCCTCCGCTGCTCCCGGCATTCAGCATCCCCACGGTTTGCACGAAGGGGACCGGCACCCCTGCCGTTCTGGACCGTCCCATGGCCGCACCGGTGATTGTCATCGGAATGACCGACGCATG
>JACAFD010000317.1 GCA_013388555.1 Nitrospirota bacterium
GACCAAACCGGGAGCCTGCCGGATTTGCGGGATGGCGCTCGAGCCGAAAATCGTCTCGCTCGAAGACGAGCGGAATCCCGAACTCGAGGATATGACCAGGCGGTTTTGGGTCTGTCTCGGGCCGTCCGTCTTGGTCATGATTTTGGCAATGGCCGATATGGTTCCCGGCATATCCCTGCCGCATGACTTCACCGGTTCGACAAGGAATTGGGCGCAATGGTTCTTGGCGACTCCGGTGGTGCTCTGGGGCGGGTGGCCGTTTTTCCACCGAGGGTGGATCTCGGTGGTGAACCGGGCCCCCAATATGTTTACGTTAATTGCTATGGGAACGGGAGCGGCCTATGGCTACAGCACTGTGGCTACCGTTGCACCGGGGCTGCTTCCCAGCTCATTTCGCCTGCATGATGGTTCTACCGCTGTCTATTTCGAAGCTGCGGCCGTCATTACTGTACTCGTCCTGCTTGGCCAAGTCCTCGAGCTGAAGGCTCGCAGTCAGACGAGCTCCGCGATTCGTTCCTTACTCCGCCTTGCACCCAAGACAGCCAGGCTGATCAAGACGGGCGGACAAGAAGAAGATGTTCCGCTTGAGCACATTCGGGTGGGCCATCGACTGCGTGTCAGGCCGGGAGAGCGAGTGCCAGTCGATGGGATGGTTCAAGAAGGTACGACATCTGTAGATGAATCTATGATCACGGGTGAGTCCATTCCTGTCGAAAAGACGGTCGGGATGAGGGTGACCGGTGGAACCATCAACGGCACAGGCGGAATGGTGATGGTCGCCGAGCGAGTCGGGCGAGACACAATGCTGGCTCGGATTGTGCAAATGGTTGGTGAGGCGCAACGGAGTCGGGCCCCGATCCAGCGTCTCGCCGATGTGACTGCAGCGTACTTTGTCCCAATGGTCGTGGCGACCGCGCTGATCACCGCAGTGGCTTGGGCGATCTGGGGCCCGGAGCCGAAATTGGCCTATGCGCTGGTCAACGCCGTGGCGGTTCTGATCATTGCCTGCCCCTGCGCGTTGGGATTGGCGACGCCGATGTCGATCATGGTGGGGACCGGTCGTGGAGCGACGGTTGGTGTCTTGGTGAAGAAGGCTGAAGCGTTGGAGGTGTTCGGCAAGGTGGATACGCTCGTGATCGATAAGACCGGCACCCTCACGGAGGGCAAACCAAAACTGCTGTCGGTGCTGGTTGTGCCGCCCTGGTCCGATCTCGATCTATTACGCCTCTCTGCGAGTCTTGAACGGAGCAGTGAACATCCGTTGGCTGGAGCGGTAGTGGCGGGAGCGGAGGCGCGGGGGGTGGCCTGTGTCCCGGTTGAGAATTTCCATTCGGTGACGGGGAAGGGTGTCACAGGGACGGTTGCTGGTCGTCGCATCGCCATCGGGACGGCTGCATTCTTGCGAAACGACGTCGGGATAACCAGCCAAAGCCTGGCGCAGTTGGATGACGAAGCGGCCTCTCTTCGTCGCGAAGGGCAGACGATTCTGTTCGTCGCCATCGATGAGCAGGTTGCCGGTGTCCTCGGCGTGGCAGATCCGATCAAGGTGTCTACGCGTGACGCGGTGAAGGAGCTGATGGCTGAAGGTATTCGCGTCGTGATGGTAACGGGAGATCACCGTGATACGGCAGACGCTGTGGCTCACCAACTTGGCATTGAGGAGGTCATGGCTGGTGTCTTGCCGGACCAAAAGGGACAGATCGTTGCGCGCCTCAAGTCCCAAGGCCGCGTAGTGGCGATGGCGGGAGACGGTATCAACGATGCCCCGGCTCTGGCATCGGCCGATGTTGGGATTGCCATGGGAACCGGAACGGACACAGCCATTGAGAGCGCGGGGATTACGCTGATCAAGGGGGATCTGCGCGGGCTGCTCCGCGCGCGGAGGCTGAGCCAAGCCACGATGCGGAACATTCGGCAAAACCTCCTCTTCGCGTTCCTCTATAATGTGATCGGCGTGCCGATCGCAGCAGGCGCGCTCTATCCGGTCTGGGGGCTACTCCTGAGCCCTATGATTGCCAGTGCCGCCATGACATTCAGTTCCGTGTCTGTCATCTCCAACGCCCTCCGCCTGCGTCAGGTGGATTTGTAAGTGCGCCTTCGACGCACGCATGGTAGGCTACGGGCGTTTGCTGTCACTCTGTCTGGTCTGTTCGGTCTATCTGGTTCATCTGGTTAGTTTCGTTCAACCAAACAGATGGGACAGACCGAATAGACCAGATAGACCAAATAGACTTTTCAGCATTCGGGTAGAAAGGAACGTGGTCGGTTGTCTCGATCTCATCTCATATTGAGTATCGCAATCTGGCTTTGTGGGGGAGTGGCGATCGTCGATGGATCGGCCCTGGCTGGGAGTCCTGCGATTCCTGTTGCTGGCGGAGCTGAACTCCAGGCGCAAGTCAAAGCGACTGCGACAAAAGTCATTCCCGCTGTCGTCAGCATCGCCTCCACGGTGATGGTTCGCGATCAAGGGTTCAGCGACGAAGCGCTGCCGTTCGGATTATTCAAGGATGCCCCGCCACGGCGGCAATATGGTCAGGGCTCCGGCGTGATTGTGTCGTCGGACGGGTACATTCTGACCAACAACCACGTCATTGCCGATGCGTTTGATGTGGATGTGATTCTCGCCGATCGGCGGCAATACAAAGGGAAAGTGGTGGCCACTGATCCGAAAACCGACGTGGCTGTGGTGAAAATTCACGCGGCCAATTTGCCGACGGTGACGTGGGGGGATTCGAGCAGCCTCGCAGTCGGTGAGTTTGTGCTGGCGATCGGGAACCCGCTTGGACTGAGTCGCAGCGTGACATTCGGCATTGTCAGTGCTGTCGGTCGAGCCGACGTCGGCGTTGCCGACTTCGAAGATTTCATTCAAACCGATGCCCCCATCAATCCAGGCAACTCCGGCGGGGCCTTAGTGACCCTCAACGGAGAATTGGTGGGGATCAATAC
>JACAFD010000151.1 GCA_013388555.1 Nitrospirota bacterium
GGATGTGACTCGCCGATTTGCCCCGCGCCGTCGAGCCGTTGTGGCAGGTCGCACAGCCACTCACGATCTCCGTGTGATTGAACGCGGCCCCGACAAACGTCGTCGTCGACTTATGGCAGGTATCGCAGGCCTGCGTCGTCGGGACGTGACTCGCCGATTTACCCCGCGCCGTCGAGCCGTTATGGCAGGTGGCGCAGGTGCCCGGCACCACACCCGCGTGATTGTAACCTGTAATGGTAAGTACCCAATTCGCCGCACCCACTCGATGGCAGGAATCGCACGAAGCAGTAGTAGCCACGTGCCCAGCCGACTTCCCCGGAGCCTGGATACCGTTGTGGCAAGTAGCGCAAGTACCTGGCCCAACTCCAGTATGTTTGAAGGCCGCACCAGTCCAGCCAACCGTCCGGTGGCAACTGTCGCAGGCCATGGTCGTCGGAATATGGGTCGCAGGCTTGCCTGATGCGATAGTTTGGTTATGGCATCTGGAACAGGTTCCCGGCGCCACGCCGTTGTGGGTAAAGAACGCGGGCGTCCAATTTGTCGTCCTGTGGCAGCTGCTGCAATTAACGGTGGTCGGTATGTGATTCGTCGGTTTGAAAGTGGAGACGACTCGTCCGCCGGGGGAGTGGCATTGCATACATTGCGTGGGGGTTCCCCGAAAGATGCCCTGTAAGTGACACCGCTCGCACACAACCTGCGCGTGCCCCCCGCTGAGCGGGAAACCGGTACTACTGTGATCGATTTCAATGCCTGTGCGGCTACTTCCCTGGGCAGACGCCGCCTCCGGCATCAACAGCATCGTGCTGCATACCGCCAGAAGCCCGCCAATAATTGCCCGGGCGAAGAACCGATGTCCTGTAAGATTAGGTCTCCTCGCCACTCGTGCATTCCCCATTGCGCAACCTCACCTGGTTGCGCCACTTATATTAATTAGTGTTAATTACTGGTAACGCACACCCATGAACAGATCGTGGGAATGTGATCCCAAACGCACGGACAAGTAAGTGGGCAAAGCAAGCGACGTACCTCTCACAAATAAAACATTGCAAGCTTGTGATTTCTTAAGAGGGGCGTAGATTCTGCCTGGGTAGATCTACCCATAGGCGGAGGTCTCTTTCTGTACGAGTTTGCAGGCCAGCACCTACACTCTATACAGACCGACAGGTCATAAATGTCAGAAACCCCGCAAGGATCGTGCGCCGCAACACGGGCGCGGGAGTTGCTCTATGCAATCAGGATCTTCGATGCAGGGAACCAACCCACTCTCAACAAACAGAGGATGAACGTCATGGTCATTGCCGAACCTCTCCCTCGAGTCCAAGAGCGAACTATCGAGACATCTCGCCCGGCGACTAGGCGACCTTCAAAACCGAATGACAACGTGACATCCGATTCTGCCCCCCTGCCGGGACGACTGCTGGCCTTCGTACTCGCGGGCTTATCGATCTGGGTGGGCTACAAAGTGGCAACCGGGAAGTATTATACCCCTCGCTCGGACTTTGGCTTTTATCTGGGAGTCATCGGCTCAACGATGATGCTAGCTATGCTGGCCTATCCACTGCGCAAGCACGTGCGCTTCATGCATCGCTGGGGTGCGCTAAAACACTGGTTTCGTATCCACATGATCATGGGGATCGTCGGGCCTACGCTCATCCTCTTTCACTCAACATTTCATCTGAGGTCCCTGAACGCCACGATAGCTCTCGTCAGCATGCTGGGTGTCGTCATCAGTGGCATTATCGGTCGCTTTGTTTACACCAAGATTCACCATGGACTCTACGGCCGTCGCGCCACGCTGGGGGAAATTCAGGAGAAATTTTCAAACGATTCACATGACGCCAAGTCCCGGCTACACTTTGCGCCTCGCGTCGAACAATGGCTCAGATCTTTCGAACGGGACTCAACGCAACCCGACCGTTCCTTCACCTCACACCTCTTCAGCCCCCTGACGATTGGCCTAAGAAGACACATCCTGGCCTTTCGCTGCGCGAGGGAGCTGCGAAAAATCCTAAAAACCGAACGGCACCCAGAACTGCGTAGGGGAGCATCTGAAGCCATTCAATTGGCGTCCTCATACCTGAGGGAAAGCGAGCGCGTTGCTCAATTTAGCACCTACGAGCGCCTCTTCTCGTGGTGGCACGTTCTCCACATTCCACTTATCTACATTCTGGCCGCCTGTACGATTTTTCACATCGTGGCCGCGTACATGTACTGAGGCCTATCAACTGTGCTGGCCTCGTTGTACTACCTGCTCATTATTCTGTTCGGTATGCTAATGCCCATCGGCACACAGGCCTGGGCGGACAACGTCGAGACCGCCTTGATGCCCGGGCAGGTGATCGAGGGTCATGCGAAGTGGGAGGAAGACTGTACCAAGTGCCACAAGCGGTTCGACAAGGCGGCACAGACTATGCTCTGCCAGGATTGCCACAAAGACATTCGCACGGACGTCGAGCAGAAACTGGGTTCTCATGGGCGGTTCAAGGAGCAGCGAGAATGCAAGGAATGCCACACAGACCACAAAGGGAGAACAGAGAACATCGCCCCGATCACCGAACAGACGTTCGATCACGAATGGACTGACTTCCCACTCAAGGGCGCCCATGCCGACCCTAAGAAGGTCGAGTGCAAAGCCTGTCACAAGCCCGAGATTAAGTATCGCAACACATCCTCAGATTGCTACGCCTGCCACAAGAAAGACGACAAGCATAAAGGAAGGGTAGGGACCGCATGCGTCGACTGTCACACGGATAAGAGCTGGAAAGAGATCCGGTTCGATCACGACAAGACCCGCTACAAGCTCCGGAACAAACATGCGGAGGTGTCGTGCAAGGGATGCCACGCGAACGATCGCTACAAGGACACTCCCATGGATTGTTACTCCTGCCATAAGAAAGACGACAAACACAAAGGGCAGGAGGGCACGAAGTGCGAAGACTGTCACGATGACCGGTCATGGAAGAAGACACCCTTCGACCATAACAAGTCTCGTTTCCCGTTGATGGGCAAACACGCCAAGGTCGAATGCAAGTCATGTCATCTGACTCCTGCGTTCAAAGATGCGCCTCTAGATTGCTATACCTGTCACAAGAAAGTGGACAAACACAAAGGGACGTACGGAGAAAAATGCGAGACCTGTCACTCGGAGAGCGATTGGAAAATCATCATGTTCGACCATGACTTGCACTCAAAATACCCGCTACGGGGGCGGCATATCACAACCAAGTGCGAGTCCTGCCATAAGGGGCATCTCTATAAAGATAAGACTCCGGCCGACTGCAATGCCTGCCACAAGAAGGACGACAAGCATAAGGGACGATTTACCGAAAAATGCGAGAGCTGTCACACCGAACGGAGCTGGAAAGTCCTGCTCTTTGATCATGATCGTGATACGCCGTATCGGCTAAAGGGTTACCACCGGAAGACCAAATGCGACGGATGCCACAAAGGCACCCTCTACAAAGACAAGACACCGACCGACTGCTACGCCTGCCACAAGAAAGACGATATCCATCGGTCCAACTTCGGGGTGAAGTGCGATAAATGCCACGCCGAGGAACGATGGAAAACGGTCTCATTCGATCATGATCGAGACACCAAATACCCTCTCCTCGGCAAGCATCGCGCAGCGACCTGCGAGAGTTGTCACAAGGGACGGCTGTATCAAGACAAGACGCCCACAGACTGCTATGCCTGCCACAACAAGGACGATGTGCACCGGCGCAGGCTGGGCACGGAATGCCAGGACTGCCACAGCCTACGGGATTGGAAACTCTGGGACTTCAATCATGACACACGAACCCGCTTCAAACTTGACGGTGGTCATAACGGGCTCGATTGTTATGCCTGTCATACCGAGCGTATGGACAAGAAGGTCAACTCATCCTCCTCCTGTGTCAGTTGTCATAAGAAGGACGACAAGCATGAGGGAAGTTTCGGCCCACAATGTGATCGGTGTCACGACACAACGCTCTGGAAGACGGTGAAATCCGGGAGCAATATCTTTCGCGGCCGATAGCTTCAAACAGACCGTTTGAAACCTACGAGGACACTGTGTTGTGAAATATCAGCGCGATATCTCCTCTATCCTCAAATTCCTCGCCCTCGCGCTCGTGCTGTTTATCGGCTACCACACGTGGCTGAAACCGGCATATTTGACTTCGGGGCCAGTATCACGGCAGACCCCGGAGCCTCTCCCCCTACAACGCCCACCCAGCTTCGCGTTGCCGGGAACGCACGAATACCCGTCGTGGGATGTTCCGCAATCACGACTGATCGATCTCGGTCAAGCACCGACTGATGCGCTCGGGATCATTCGCGACGAAGTGGATAAGGGAAACTTCAGGGAAGCAGAACGCCGTTTAATGGCCCTCTCGAACAAAAGGGTGGGAAAAGCCGAGGCCAGGCGGTACACCGCATCACTCTGGAACAATCTCGGTGTGCAACAGGAAAAGTTCGGAGGGAGCGCACTTTCCGTCAAAGCCTTTAAGAAAGCCGTTGCGTCGGACCCAGCCAATCCGCTCGCCTACATGAACCTGACACAAGCGTACTGGGAACTCCGCGACCCAGCAATGACATCTCAGTTCCTCAACAGGGCAATTCGACTGAACCCCACCGATCCGTTCCCTCATCTTGCCCTCGCTGAACTTTTATTGGAGAAAGGCGACAAGACCTCGGCAATAACCCATCTCAATATCGCGGATACACAGGCCCGATATGATCCCCATCTCCGGTCTTATAGAAATACGCTGGTCGCAAAAACGAATACCGGGAACTCCCTGCAACCTCTCGCAGTGGCAAAAGCACTCTCCCCCTCAGTTAAACCAGCAGCAGATGATCCCTTATCAACTCCGAATCCCCGTGGAAACCTCGCACCTCCTCCCTCAATGCCATCCGCTGATCCACCGCCCGCATCCATCACGACTCAGGTGGAACCATCGCAAAAACCGTCATCCCATCGAGACTCCGCTCATTTCGTCGTTCAATTCGACGGCCCTGACGATCAGGAAACGTGGGTGCGCATCCGTGCCATACTCGAATACGCCTATGAGGAGATCCCTCCGAAGTTCGGACAAGTACCCGCCAGACCAGTGAAGGTTGTCCTCCATACAGGACAGAAATTTTCCGGTCCGGCGGGAACCCCCCATTTGGCCGATACCTTGTTCGATCAGAAGTCTGGTTCAATCCATCTCCCCACTGAAGGCGCACTCGACGATCTCGCATTGTTCAGCCGCGTGGTCCGTCATCAATTTGTTCATGCCCTCTTTCACGAACAGGCTAAACATGACGCTCTCACTCCTCCAACATGGCTCATGGAGGGTCTGGCCATCCATCTGACGGAGGACCCCTGGCCCGACATTGAAGAGTCCCGACAGCAGAATACTCCCCTCATGCCTCTGCCCTCCCTGCACGGACCATGGGCTCGGCTCCCCTCAACGTCACTACCCACCGCATACCTCACGGCAACCGCTGCCATTCAACACCTCGTTGATCGACATAGCATGTACACCATCCGCCAGCTGATGAATGTACTCCTGGCCGGACAGCCGCTGGAGACGGCAATGCAGCAGAAGTTGTCCCTGTCGTACGAACAGTTTCAACGCCAGTCGGCGGAAAGCCACAAGCCCCACGAGAGTGAGCGCGGTTCATAATTGTTCGGTGGTCGTTAATGACCGAGACAGTTGACGACGACAGGCAGGAGGAAAGGTCGAAGGAATGTACCTACTTCACCTTAGAGAAATCAGCGGCTATTCTCGCTTCACTTCCGTCCTGAAGATTAATGACGAAAACAGACGCCGCAGTGGGATCAAATGTTTCATATGCAAACAGTGCAGTAAAACGTGACCGGTAGATCGGACCGCTTCCCTCATTCTTTCGGCCACGTTCAGCTTTACCGATATCGATGGGCTTGACCCTCTTGGAGCCCTGCTGCAGCTCGATCAATGCGCCTTCTGCAAAGTACTCGTCATCGCCACAGAGCTGAACTTCAATCTCCATATTAGGCATGTCGACGACCTTCTTGATGAATTCGTCGGGCATACGCACATCCATTTTTCTCTTCTTAGACTCCGCCGCTTCCTGTCGGCCAAAAGCTTCAAGTCGATAGCGTTTGGTCCGGAGGATGGCGCTGGCCCCGCAAGGGTCTTTCTCTGGATGAGCTCCCACACGCGTGACCATGGAGGCTTGCTGGAGAACTTTTTTCACCTCCTCCGGGGTGTTGGCCTTCTCCATCGGGACCCGCCCGGCTTCCAAGGCCTTCTGCGCCTCTTCTGTAGAAACCTTCACATCAATCGCCAAGACCGACTGGAGACCGAAAACCGTCACCAGGCCCACGACCGCACAGGTAGCAATGCCGCCAACGCGCGTCACGGATGTCAGAGGTCGCACACTCATCACCCTTCCATAACAAGCTGACGAACGATAGGGCGGCATTGTACGGAAACCCCTACTCCTTTGCAATCAGCCTGGGAAGCGAGCCCAGTTGGCATAGGGTTTGGTGACATAGAGTTCGTCTAGATCGACTGGGACTTCTACACCGGATTGCCTAAGCAGCTGAGCGACCAGGCGCAGGGGCAAACCGACCACCGTTGAGAAATCTCCATCAATGGAATCGACCAAACTGCCGCCTTCTCCTTGAATCGAGTACGCACCAGCCTTGCCGAGACTTTCCTCCGTCGCCAGATAACGTTCATGCGCCCGCTCATCGAAGGGCTTCATCCGAACGACAGCTGTAGACAGAGCCATAATCTCTACCTCACGACCTGAACAGACGAGCGCGACCGCCGTGTGTACGTAATGGTCACGAGCGGCCAGGCGTCGAAGCATCGCACGGGCCTCCACCAGATCAGCTGGTTTTCCGAGCACGGCATGATCCAACTCGATCACGTATCGCTCCCCAGCACAATCGTCTCCGGCTCGTATCTCGCGACCGACTGGGCCTTGGCAAGCGCGAAGGATGTTACCTGCTCGACCGCCGAACGGTCGGTTACCAGCTGTTCCTCGAAGGATGGGGCCACGACGTTGAAGGGGACACCCAGCAGAGCAAGCAACTCGCGACGGCGTGGAGACGTGGAAGCCAGAAGGAGTGGCATCTACAACATCGGAAAGGGTTCAGGCAGCACCTGGTTGGAGACCTCGATCAGACTCGTGTTGCGCGTGCGAAAATCGGTAAGCACCTCCTCCAGATCGGCAACCGATGAGACTCGAAACATATCGGCTCGAAGCGAGGCGGCATGAGGAAATCCTTTGCAGTACCAGCCCAGGTGTTTGCGCATTCGCCGAAACTGGCCCTGTCCACAGACCGTTTCAAACCGTCTTGCATGATCGAGCAGCACCTCGAAGCGATAGTCCAGCTGCGGGACCCACGACTCAAGCCCTTCTTCAGACAAATGTTGCTGCAGAACGAGTCGCGCCTCCTCTTTTTGCCGAAAGAACCAGGGGGATCCGAGAGCGGCTCGCCCGACCAAGACTCCATCAACTCCAGTGTCCCGCACACGGCGGATGATATCGTGATAACTGTGCACATCTCCGTTGCCGAAGAGCAACGTCCCACTCCCTCGCACGATCTCTGCTGCCCGGGCAATGGCGTTCCAATCCGCTTCCCCTCGATACATTTGCTGCAAGGTGCGGCCATGCAGAGAAATGAGCGCGGGCCGTTCTACGAGGAGGTGTTCGATCCATCGGTCAACGACTACCACATCGTAGCCGAGGCGTGTCTTGACCGACAGGGGGATCCTCTGTCGGACAAGCGGGCGGCCGTCCTGCCGCTGCCCGTTCAATCTTCGAATTGCCGCCACTCTGCCCGGCTTGAGCCCTGCTCCTTCAAGGGTCTGACCGGCCGCCCAATCGGCAATCCCTTGTCTGGCAGCCTGCATGATGGCCTGAGCGACATCCGGGGTTCTGATCAGTCCTGCGCCTGATCCCGATGAGGCCACACTCCGCGAGGGACAGCCCATGTTGATATCCAATCCGTCGAATCCCAATTCACAGACTGCTTGCGCGGCCTGATAGAAAAGGTCCGGCTCCTTTCCATAGAGCTGCGCGACAATCGGTCGTTCAGCCTCATGATAGATGAGGGAGTCCAACAAGAACTCCGGTCCCCGACAGACGTCATGCACATGGGTGAATTCCGTGAAGGAGACGTCTGGTTTCCCCTGCATCGCAACCGTATGGCGAAACGGTGCATCGGTAACCCCATCCATCGGGGCCATCCCCATAATCGGTCTGGTGAGTGACTGCCAGAAACTCATCCGGCTCGCTCCATCTCCGTTATCGATTCTCCCACGTCATTCGCCTGAGCATAGGCCAGGCGCAACAGGTCGCATTCCTGCTGTACGGAGACACGCATATCCGGCGCGCGCTCCGTCACAAACTCGAAAAACCGTTCGATCTTGAGGAGGAAGAAATCATAGGAGTGGGTAAGCGGTCGTGGCGACTGAAACCAGAAATCCACGAACTCTGGCAGGCAGACGCCCCGCTCCGCTAGAGCCCGGCAGGCCTGAGGAAACATCCCTTCAAGGTCTCCTCCCCAATGGAGAATCTCGTGTGGAAGGTATGACGTGCGATACCGTGTTAACCCGCTCGCCTCCATGGCCACTTCCTGCCACTCCGGACCTGCTATGGGGGCTTGCCCCGAAATGATCTGTGCGTAACGCGCATAATCGTCACACAACTGCTGCCGATCGGGCTGGCACGCAGGCTCCTGAACTGAGGCTGGACGACGCGTCGTTTCCTTTACCCGTCCTCCCGACGTTTCTCGGGCCATCGCTTGTTGAACGAGGAGAGAGAAGCGCCGAACTGCCTCTGCATACTCCTCTAGAATCAACTCGATCGGTTTGGTATCCACTTCAAGCGCCACCGCCCGGAGACTGACAAGGTTCGGATGGGCCAGAACCTGTTCGAGCATCGTGAAGAGAATCAGCGGAATCGGAGCAGCATGGGCGTCGATCCATTCAGGAAGCTCCTCTCCCCCTTTTGGCTGATCAGCCGATTCATGACAGGCCAGCCCCGCCACGTGGATTTCTACAACACGCTCCAGAGGAAATGCGGCGAGGAATTCCGCGACGAATCGTTCGAGCGAGACCCGCCGGCAGACGGCGGTATAACGATAGACCGTCCAGAGGTGTCCGATATCCAGCACAAGACCGCAGGGTGTCGAGGCTGTGACGAGCCAGAAAAAATCGGGAATCGGCATCGTGCCGGCTGAAAAATATGTAAGAGGCGGCATCTCCAGGAGAAAGAGCGGCGCAGTTCCGTCTGCCCGAGCGCTTCGCCGATCCATCGCCTGCTGAACCATCGCGATATTGCCGGCCACTACTTGGGCGCTCAGCGGTGTATAGAGTGGGGGGACATACGTACCAAACGAGTAGCCCCCCATCTGCTTTATTGCACACTCATGATTCAGCCAGAGACTCTGTATACTATTGAGTTGCATGGCCACCTCGTCGAGATCCTGCTGAAAGAAGGGAGACGCTTGCACATCCGGCTGAGTGATCCACAGGCCCTCGCCGTGGTAGGCCAGCGGCAGATCCGGCACAGCCTGGCGAACCTTTGTCAATGCGGTCGTCGTCGCCTTAAAGATTTCCAGATAACCAGGCTGGAGCCCCCGCTCCCTGAACCTGTTCACCAGTTCGAACAGGTCGGGACTATAGACATCGACCGACAGCCCCATCCCCTGTGCAGGAATTTCCCTCAGGCGACGCTGAAAGTCCTGGTGAATAAAATCGGAGCCAACCACCGATCACCCCCTTGTGCTGCGCGAACAATTGGCCTAGTCTATTCGCTAAACCCCTTGTTTGACAAGGGAAGCCCCGGTCACGGACCAGGAAGCCCCATCTGCTATACTTGGCTTACGTCGCTGGAGGCGAAACCCTCACGAATCGTGCAGGCGCGACTCGGGGGAGGTCTCGAACCCATGCTGAACGACAATAACAGGCCCTTCAAGCCGACACATCTCTTACACACTATGGTCGCCCATATGATGACACCAGGGGTCGTGCAAGTTCCGGGAAACGTCTCTGTCAGCGAGGCAGCGTTGCTCCTCGAACGAGAACAGGCACCCTGCCTGCTTGTAAAGGATACCGACACCCGATTCGGCCTCATGACGCCGAACGACATTGTCAAGAAAGTCATCGCTCAAGGACTCGAACCACACGACATCGAAGTCCGGACGATCATGACACGTCCGGTGCAGTTCATCGAGTACGACGAGGTCCTGGCAGAAGCCTCGACACTTATGGTCGCGACAGGGGCCTCTCTCTTGATCGTCACCAAACAAAACCAACCGGTTGGAGTGCTCAGTGCACAAAACCTGATGCTCGCGCCGACCAGACGTGATACGAAGGTCCCCGTCGTCGTGAGCGTGGTCGGACAAGCCTCTGCGCAGGGACTTAACTTTAATGCCATGATCACTCAGCTTAACCACGTCGGCGCATTGGTCGAATCGTCGACGAAGCTCGCGCCAAAATCGAACGTTGTACTGGCGTTTTCCATTTCCGGTCAAAATACCCCCTTAACCATCCGTGGAAGGGTTCTAGCCAGCGAAATTCCCGAAGCAGAAGCCGATGAGCCATCGAGGGGGGCCTGCACCTGGTCTGTCGACATTCAGTTCACTGACCTCTCGTCAAGCGATCTTGCACGCATCAGGGCTTGGGCGCTTCAAACAATGCCTCCCCTGCCCAATCGCGCCTAGCCCGGACTACTCATGAATATCGGTATATCGTCCGATCTTCATGCCGGATCGTACGGTTTCGTGCACCACCCGGACAGACAGCAGGTACGCCTTCGTCGCCCTTACATGTGGACCCCAGGCGGGACTCGGTTTTGAACGCCTCGCGACGTCAGTCATGAGTAATCCTGGCTAACCTCACACATATGCTCCATTCTTTTGACCAACGGACGATCAGCTGGTAGAATTTTTCTTTGCTATGAGAGAACCATAACGCGCATGGACAATTCGACAAAAACATCCCGGGCCCGTTCCCGTCCCCTCCTCTCGAACGAGGAGCTGTTCAACCAGATTCGCCTCCTGTTGAACAGTCCAGAAGACGATCTCCAAGCCGCTATTATGAAGGAACTCCTGGCTGGAACGCTTCGGCTCCACGATTCTCATCTGGATATACTGGACCTCAAGATCGTCAACCGCGCCGTAAAAGAACTGCGTCATGCCTTCCGCGTCTTTCATGATTACCGCAATAGACGTAAGGTCAGCATTTTCGGGTCGGCCCGCACCGCCTTGGATGACCCGAATTACCAAATGGCCTTCCAGTTTTCCCGTCAGATCGTCGAGGAAGGGTTTATGGTCATCACAGGGGGAGCCGACGGGATCATGCGCGCCTGCCAGGAGGGCGCCGGACGCGAGAACAGTTTCGGGGTCAATATCATGCTGCCCTTCGAGCAGGGTCCAAATGCCACCATCGCAGACGATCCAAAACTCGTCACGTTCAAATACTTCTTCACCCGTAAACTAATCTTTCAGAAAGAGGCCAACGCCATTGCATTGTTCCCTGGCGGCTTTGGGACGCATGATGAAGGCTTTGAGATCTTAACCCTCGCTCAAACCGGCAAGAGCGATCCCCAGCCAATCGTGTGTCTCCAGGCTCCTGGCTGCGATTATTGGGACGAGTGGTACTCCTTCATCACCGGCCAACTCTTGGCCCGTCAACTGATCAGCCCCGAAGATCTCAGCCTGTTCAAAATCACCACATCCGTGGACGACGCGATCGATGAAATCAGGAATTTTTACCGCCGATTTCACTCCATTCGATACGTAGGCCGATTCCTGGTTATTCGTCTGAAATCGAGTATCTCCCCCGAGCAGGTGGCCGGCCTTCATGAAACCTTTGGCGATCTGTTATCCGAGGGCACCTTCGCGTTGCGAGGGCCGCTCCCAGAGGAACTCGACGAGCCGGATCTGGCGAATCTGCCTCGATTAGCCTTTACCTCCAATCGTCGAAGCGCGAGCCGCCTGCGTCAACTGATCGATCACCTCAACGCACTTTGACCCTTCCCACAAAGAGGCTTTAGTCTCGGCGGAGCCTCATGGTATGCTCTGAGGCAATGGCTAGTTCCCGCACACATCATCCATTCTCTGATCCCCCCACCGTCGTGCTCTATCACGCCGAATGTGCCGATGGATTTGGCGCTGCATGGGCGATATGGAATCGATTTCCCACAGCCCGGTTTATTCCGGTCAAGCACGGCAATCCACCTCCCACAGGGCTAGAAGACCAACGAGTGGTCATCGTGGATTTCAGTTATGCCCGCGAAACGCTGGAAACCCTCGCTGCTCGGACTCAGGCGCTCCTCGTCCTCGATCATCATATCACCGCAGATAAAGCCCTTGCCGGCCTCCCATATGCGTATTTCGACATGAAAAAGTCTGGTGCGGTCCTGGCATGGGAATGGGCACACGAACAGCCGACGCCATGGCTCCTCGACTATATCCAAGACAAAGACCTCTGGACTTGGGCTCTCCCCTCCAGCCGGGAAATCAATGCGGCCGTCGCCTCATATCCGTTTGATTATCATCTCTGGAGTCGCTTCAAGCAGAATGAGTTGGAACAGGAAGGGCGAGCTATTTTACGTTACGAAAACGAACTAGTGACCAAACTGGCAGCACAAGCCATGTTGATCGACTTTCAGGGAGCTATCGTGCCCTCGGTCCACAGCGCAATCTTGACAAGTCAGATCGGCGAACAGCTCTCCGCGGAGCATCCGTTCTGCGTCATATGGCACGATCGCGATGGACGTCGCTATTACAGCATGCGCTCGCGAGAGGACGGTACGGACGTGGGAGCCATCGCCGCATCTTTCGGCGGTGGAGGCCATACGCATGCCGCGGGATTTTCAATCGCCCTCGGAGCTGACGGCTCCTTGCCGGATAACCCGGCACTCCCCCGATCAGTCGTCGACCGTCGCCGCCTCCCCTCTCAGTAGGGCCCCATGATCCCTCTGCATGACGACAACCCGACTGAGCTGACCCCCGTAGTCACGATCGGCTTTATCGCGACCTGCGTCCTCGTCTTTTTCTACCAGGCCAGCCTGCCCGTCGGCCCGGATAATACATTCGTACTCCAGTATGGGGCGATCCCGGCCCTCTTATTCGGTGAGGACAACCTCGCTGAAACGGTCTTGCCCATTCCTGCATACGCCACTCTGATCACGAGCATGTTCCTCCATGGCAGTTGGATGCACCTTATCGGGAATATGCTGTATCTTTGGATCTTCGGGAACAACATCGAAGACGCGATGGGGCACGCAAAATTCGTCGGGTTCTACCTCGCGTGCGGAGTTCTGGCCGCCTTGAGCCATGCCTTGACCGATCCATCCTCGGCTATTCCCATGGTCGGAGCAAGCGGCGCTATTTCCGGCGTCTTAGGCGCCTATGTTCTACTATTCCCACGAGCCACCGTGCTGGTGATCATGCCAGGCCTGGGCACAACGAGAGTGGCAGCTGGTGTTGTCCTCGGAATGTGGTTTGTGATGCAACTGTTGAGTGGAGGAATGAGCGTCGGCAGTACTGGCGGAGGCGTCGCCTTCTTCGCCCATATCGGCGGGTTTGTGGCTGGAATGGTATTGATTGGTCTGTTTAAACGGCCGGACGTGCCCTTCTTTGCCCCAGGCCGCAGAAACCGATGGGAAGGCTAGCCCCGTTTTTCTGGATTATTTGGTTCGCCTCGTTTGCGTGGTTCAACAAGACCAACCACATGAACAAAACAAACCAGATGAACCATCCGATGCTCACGCATCCAGCAGCTCACGGACTTTTTCTACCAGCCCGGATTGCCGATAGGGACGCCTCAAGAGATACCGCGGGTTGAGGC
Source organism: Nitrospirota bacterium (assembly GCA_013388555.1). Classification (GTDB taxonomy): domain Bacteria; phylum Nitrospirota; class Nitrospiria; order Nitrospirales; family Nitrospiraceae; genus Palsa-1315. The sequence continues at coordinate 13,824 of JACAFD010000151.1, forward strand.
GATGCGACACCATCGTTTCATCGTCATACCCAGAGACAAAGAGCGGCTTCATCATCGGGTGCTGCTTCAACAGTTGTCTGGCTAAGTCACGCCCGCCAATCTCCGGCATCATGAGATCGCTCACGGTTACATGAACGGCTCCTGCATGTTGCTGCGTGAGCAGCAAGGCTTCAACGGACGAACTCGCTTCCAACACCTGATAGCGATGCCGTAACAACGTGGAAAGTGCGAGCTTGCGGTCGATTTCATTCGGTTCCACCAACAGAATCGTTTCCTGGCCTTTGGCTGAGCAATTTGCCTGGATAGATTGAGCAGGCGGCCGACCCTGCCGTACAAGGGGAAGCGTCACTCGCACCACAGTGCCTTCGCCAGGCCGGCTGACGACCTCGACTTGCCCTGCATTCTGTTTTACGATGGCATAGACCGCAGTAAGCCCGAGTCCCACATTCATCTCCTTTGTGGAGAAGAAGGGTTCAAACATGCGCGACTGGGTCTCAAGGCTCATTCCACTTCCGGTATCCGACACTTGAATCAGTACTTTTGATAGATTCCCCTTTCCTCCATTCACCGACCTATTCTCATCCCCATGGAAGGCCTGCTTCGCTTCAATCCGGAGCCGACCACCATCTGGCATGGCATCTCGAGCATTCACCACAAGATGAAGCAGGACTTGTTCAAGCCCTTCACGATCGATCTCGACATCCATCGGCCCATCGGCAATGACCATGCTGAAATCGATGGATCCTGGCAGCAATCCTCTTATCACTTCATGGATCTCCTCCAGCATGGTCTTGACCGACTGCACCTGCCGGACTTGGCCGTCTTGGAGACCCAACCCAGCCAACTGAGCCGTCAAAACTGCAGCCTGCTCTCCGTTTCGAAATATGTCATCGACAGGCCCATAGAGCGGGTCATCCGATTTGAGGCGAGATAAGGCGATGCCCGTCTGCCTCCCAATCACAGAAACGAGATGGCTGAGTTCATTTGCAATACCCCCCGCGATCCGACCGATCGCTTCCATCTTTTGGGCCTCATTCAACTGCTGCTCAAGACCCTGTCGGTCCCTCTTCTCCTGCCGGACATGCTCATTCGCCCGTGACAGATCACCCTTGAGATCCTTGATACGGGCTTCCAACTGATCACGCGATTCCCGCAAGGCCTGTTCCGTCTCCTTCAGAGCCTCGATATTCCCCAGCAATACTGTTTTTTGATGCCGTTCGGCCCCGATCGTTTGCAGCGCGAGTCCATAGAACGTCGCCATCACCAACAAGACCGGTACTCCCAGCAGATGCCCTGGCGACATCGAACCAGTTTGCACAATCCCCTGATAGAGGATGATGCCATACCCTGAACAGAGCAACAGAGATAACGCAATGACATGGGACAGCCGGCGTACCGAAGCAGCAATGAGCATGAGCACGAAATACGACAGATAGAGTTCCGACCGGGCATTACCCGAAAGATAGATCGTTGCAGTCACGAGAACCGTATCGATTCCAACCAAGGCTCCGCTAAACCACGCGGCCTGCAGAATCGGAGCCGGCACATACCACAGGCAGAGGACCATCGTCGCCAACCCGCCGATGATCACCAGGCTCGTCAAAAGGCTTGCGGTCAGATCGACGCCGGACAATAACTGGTACGCCAACATGACACCAACCAGCGCCTGAAGCACCACATATCGTGGACGCGAAATCGTACTGCCGCAGCATGACTCCACGACGGGCTGCTCGATCGGATTATCAGAAGAAAGGGCGAGACTGCTCATCTGTATCACCTCCTATTCGGCAACCGAAGGCATAGGAATGGAGCAAGTCCTGTACCGATATCCAAGTGGGAGAATCCATGCTTTTCCCATAGGCTATGCCATGAGAAGTTGAACCGTATGGTTCATATCCCTACAACAGGTCACAAAATAGAACGACTCGTGATGGCCCAAAAGCGGTTCACAGATTAGGTTACCTAGGAGCCTGATCAGAGCATCCTGTCGGTCGATGTCGGATAGAAACGTTTTAGCTGAAAGAAGAAGATTACGCAGACAGGGCTGAACCGTTTGTCAGGCTGTTACGAAATTGCTTCGCGTGATCGAGGGCAAGACTGAGCGTTTCACCAAGAAACGTGACATGCCCCATCTTGCGGCGTGGGCGAATCGCACGTTTGCCGTAGAGATGGAGTACTGCACCGGGAATATCCAGCAGGGTTCGACAGCCTGCACCCTTCATAAGAATTGCGGCGTCGTTCCCAATTAGATTTACCATGACCGCCGGACTCAGCAGGCGCACTTCACCGAGCGGCATGCCGCTAGTAACACGCACCTGCTGCTCAAACTGGGATACACTGCAGGCATCTAGTGTATAATGCCCTGAGTTATGGGGCCTGGGGGCAATCTCGTTGATGAGCAGTTCTCCGCTTGGCAGCTGAAACAATTCGAGACAAAACACCCCCACCCCTCCCAGCCGATCGACGACATGAAGTGCGAGAGCGGCTGCCCGCTCAGCCAGAGCTGAAGATCCTGGGGCCGGCACCTTGGTGGTTCGAAGAATCCCCTCTTCATGTTCATTCTCAGCCAAGGGGTACGTGCAGCTCTGCCCGTCAGCTCCACGAACCACTAGGATCGAGAGTTCCCGTTCGAACGGCACCAATGACTCCACGATCCACCGCATGCCTGGGCGAACGGATTCCGACAATGCTTGTTCCACCTCCCTCACATCCGATTCTCGGAAGATCCTCCACTGTCCCTTGCCATCATACCCGGCTGTTGCTGTCTTACAGAGGGCAGGATACCCGACCTGCGAGACGGTTTCCGCCAAATGACCAGGCGAGGTCAGGCAGGCGAAGGGAGGAATGGGAAATCCATTGGAGGCCAAGAAACCCTTCTGATCGAGGCGATCCTGAATCACGCTCAGGACAGCACTTGACGGGCGAACCGGCTTCCGCTGTTCCAACGCTCGACAGAGCTCCGCCGGGATATTCTCCCATTCATAGGTCACGACGCTGACTAGGTCGGCAAATTGCGCAACCATGTGCTGATCGTTGAACGGAAGGGGAAAGCTATATGTGGCAATAGGATGAGCCGGTGCCTCCGGGTCCGGATCCCAGACGGCAACGGGATAGCCGAGACGGCGTGCTGCCATGGTAAACATGGCACCCAATTGTCCTCCGCCCAACACGCCCAGGACAGATCCCGGTTCAGTAACCACGGATTTCACGACTTGCGACTCGGACGGCTGGGACCTCTTGTTCCAGCTACCAGACCGTTCGCTTCAGGAGATTGGAGCACGCTGTCCGTCTGTGCTTGACGAAATAATTTCACGCGGGCGGCAATATCCGGATACCGGCCAGCCAGGATTTGCGCCGCAAGCAAACCGGCATTCTCAGCCCCTCCGATAGCCACTGTGGCAACGGGGATCCCTCTTGGCATCTGCACAATAGAGAGGAGAGAGTCGAGTCCGCGAAGATTCTCAGTCGAAATCGGAATGCCAATAACCGGCAGATGCGTCTTCGCAGCCAGCATACCGGGAAGATGGGCCGCCCCACCGGCGCCGGCAATAATGACTTCGATCCCCCGCCCGGAAGCCTGTTCTGCATAGGCGAATAAGCGATCTGGGGTCCGGTGCGCAGAGACGACCATTAATTCGTGCGGAATCCGGAGTTCCGTCAGAATCGCAACGGCCTTTTCTAAGATCGGGAAATCGGACTTGCTTCCGCCCAACACCCCGACCAACGGACGTGGGCGATCCATCCCTCGCCGTCGTGGTTGTGGTCCTCTGCTGAGACGAGGCATATGTGCGTGGGCCCTCTTCCAACAACTCTCTGGCAGGATGCCGGCTCTCAACGGAACCTCACCTTAGCGATTCTCTGACTCACGGTCAAGCTCGCCGCAGCTGGACTAGCGGGTCAGCCTTAACCTGAGCCTTACTTAACCTTCCCCATGATGTCGGCTAGGAGCCTACCCGACATTGCCGTTCGTAAGGAGGCAAAGGGGGTGCGACCAGATGTAAGACCACAGGCTCGGAAAAACCGGAGGTGTATTCGCCGCAGTAGTACGGTCAGTATCGGACTGGTTCTTAGGCCTGCAATTCGGCCCGGACTGTGTCGAGGAGGGTCTGCATCTCAAAGGGTTTCTGAAGTACGCGGCGGGCGCCCAACATTTTGGCGACATCGAGAAAACTGAGAATACCGATCATTTCACTGCTGCCTGTGATCGCGATGATTTTCACGTTCGGGAATTCCCGTCGCAACGTGGAGGTGGTCTCCAGGCCATCCTGTTCAGGCATGAGAATGTCCATAATAACCACGTCGGCCGGCGCTAGCCTATACTGCAGAACGGCCTCCTTCCCGTCACGCGCTTCCGTGACCTGATAGCCGGCCTGCTCTAATATTTCGCGAAGCAACTGACGGAGTTGGTCTTCGTCATCGACGACAAGAACTGACGGCATCGTGCCTCGGCTTCGCGAATGACTCAGGACCTCGGATTCTTGCGCGCTGTGCATTCCCGGAAAGACATGGGAACTGTACCATTTCTTCAGGCGAGCGGGCAAACGAACAGTTCCTCATCGACAGTGCCGATCCCAGCGCCACAGACCGTCGCGCCTGAAGCGCGACGAGCAGAAAAGGCGGGACGGTCGAGCTGGGTCGGCGCATCGGGTCAGGCATGAGGCAACATGTGACGTTCATGGCAGGAAGTTCCGGGAATCTCGAACCATCGCTCGTCTCACCTCTCCCGCCAGTCTCGCATGTCTCGCGCGGATATCCGGCAAGCTGTCAGATTTTACGTGTGGCGAAGAAGGCAGCAGCTTGTGCGCGGCGTGAGATATGCAATTTCTGGAACATGTTGGCGAGATAATTCTTGACCGTCTTATCGCTGAGTTGCATCGTGGTCGCAATTTCCTTGTTGGTCAATCCTTCCGCCACCAGCGCCAGCACACGCTCTTCTTGAGGAGAAAGAGATTGTCCTTGCACCGGGCCGGCTTGAATCACCCGGCCTTTGATCCAATCCAGCGCCCGTTGGGTGACAGCCGGATTGAGAATCGATTGCCCCTTGCATACAGAGTGAATCGATCGAATCAGCAGACCCGAGTCAATATTCTTGAGGATGTATCCCTGTGCTCCGGCCAGCACAGCAGCCAGGACAGACTCATCATCGGCAAAGGACGTGAGAAAGATGATTCGTGTCGTGGGATACCTGGCAAGAATATCACGACAGGCCTCAACCCCCGAGCCATCAGGCAGTCGGACATCCATCAGGATGATATCCGGTCGGAGTCGCTTGACTGCCCGCACTGCGGCAATTTTGGTTCCTGCTTCACCAACAACGGTGATGCCGCAGTTGTTGTTCAAAACGGCTCGCAGACCGATACGGACTACTTCGTGATCTTCGACCAGAAGCAGGCGAATCGCTTTGTCCTTAGTGGGAGGCAAGGGCGGCCTCTTTCGGCAAGTCCACGACAATGCGTGTTCCTTCGTTGATCTTCGAGAACACAGTAAAACGCCCTCCGATTTTCTTGGCACGGATGGCCATATTGCTCAACCCGTGACCGATTTGCCTGGCAACCTTCGGGTTGAATCCACTGCCGTTATCGCGAATGCTCAGCCGGACACCCTGCTTCATCATCTTGAGCGACACCCTGGCCTCTTGCGCACGCCCGTGCCGGATACAATTGCTAACCGCCTCCTGGATTACGAGGAGCAGGTGCAGTGACTGTTGAGTCGATAGGACTTGCACTGCACGGTCCTCGACCGCGAGGCCCACACGTATAGCATGGTGCTGCGTCAGCGAGTCCAGCATCTGCTGCATCGCCGTCGATAGATCCTTCCCCTTAAGCAGGTCTGAGCCCAGCCCCGCAATGAAGTTCCTGATTTCTTGCATGACACGGTTCAATTGTTCGATCGCCTGGTCGAGTGGCACACCCGACATCTTGCGAGTGCGTGGGGACATCCTAGATTTGGCCGATTCGAGGGCGAGGCCTATAGCAAAGAGTGACTGTAAGATGCCATCGTGCAGGTCTTGGCTGATCCGCTCTCGTTCCTCGATTGCAGCGCGTAGATCGTGCTCTCGTTGACGTAGCGCTTCTTCCATACCCTTGCGGTCCGTGATATCCGTCGCAGCGCCCAGGACCATAATGGCGGAACCCTGTTCGTCGAGAATCGGTCGCTTCACAGTCTGTAGCCACCGGATCTTACCCGATGAGTCGGTAATGGCCTCTTCAGGAATGAATTGTTCCTGAAGCGTGTCCATCACTTCCAAGTCCTTCAGACGAAAAAATTCGACTTCATGGGGGTTGAGGTTGAAGTCTGCATCCGTTTTCCCGATAAGTTGATCTGCCGGGATACCGTAGGTATCCGCCACGGCTTGATTGGCCAGCCTAAACCGCCCCGCTCGGTCCTTCGCAAAAATGAAGTTGGGAAAGATGTCAATTACTTGACGGAGAAAGCCATGTGATCGTCGCAGTGCTTGCTCCGCTTGCTTCCGTTCCGAAATATCGAGCACGAGCGTCTGTACCAAGGGCCTGCCGTCAATCGAGATGGGAATGGCTGTGACAGCTACATCGACCCGTGATCCATCGAGCCTCACAAACTGCTCATCCAACGGCTGAGCTGGCCGTCCGTGATCTATCATCTCCTGGACGCAAGCGTTCACCCTCTGGTGGAACTCCGGAGCAATCCGGTCCAACACCGGCATGCCGGTCAGCTCCTTGAGGTTCTGCGCTTTGAGAATTCTTTGCATCTCCCGATTGGCATAGACGAACCGTCCCCCCTCGTCCAGGAAGATGCCAATCGGGGCATTGTCTACGAGAGAACGGTAGCGTTCTTCGCTCTGGCGCAGTGCCGCTTCCGCCCGCTTGCGCTCTCCTATATCCCGCACGATAGCGCAGCTGTATTGTGCCCCCTCATACTCCAGACAGGTAACGGTGACTTCCGTGTCCAGAACCCGGCCGGTCTTCGACCAATGTTTCGACTCGAACGTCATGGACCCTTTCCGTTTCAATGTTTCCCAATGAGCCGGCCAGAGCTCCTGAGAAAAATTCGGGTCGATGTCGTGCACCGTCATGGTCGTCAGTTCGTCGCGGGTGTATTCCAACATACGGCAAGTCGCGTCGTTGACGTTCAGGATTCTGGCATCAGAATCGATCCATAGGAATCCCTCAACTGCATGGTCGACAGAGGACTGAGTCAGTTTGAGGGCTCCCTGCATCTGTCGTAGCGCCGTCATATCTTCGTTGAGCACGATCGCGCCAAGAATATCGCCATTTGGATCCTGGACCGGAACGGTCGTGTTGCGAATAGTCTTTGTTCTTCCATCGAGGCATTTAAGATCAAGAGCTTCGTTCAGTGACGGAATTCCTTTTGTCAGCGCTTGGCTCAAGGCCCAGCGATGGAATGTGTCCGATGGTCCGACCGTCTCCCACCATCCAGAATGATCATCGGTTGTCTCGATCCCGACCTGTTTGATGCCGGACCAAATCTGCCTGGCGGCAGGATTGGAAAGGACCGGCCTGCCTGATTGATCGGTAAACCAGACACCCACCGGCAGCGCGTCGAGTACCGTACGCATTTGCTGCTCACTGCGAATCAGCGCCTCTTCTGCCTGCTTCCGTCCGGTAATGTCGAGAACGGTACCGGCCATGCTGATGGGATGCCCGGTCGCATCCCGATTAACGTCGCCGCGAGCATGGATGAACCGGACTCCGCCGTTCGGACGGACGATGCGATATTCCACATCAAAGAAGCGGTTTCCGAGCAACGCATCGTTGATGGACGCTACAACAGGGGCGTGATCATCCTGGTGGAGCGAGGCCAGGAACCGCTCGTATGTGACCACGATTGCCCCTGGTTCGTAGCCAAAGATCCGGAACAGTTCATCGGACAATTCCACCTCGCCTGTCTCAATGTCCCAATACCAGCTCCCCAGATGCGCGAGCGCTTGTGCCTCAACGAGATGGCGCCGTTGCTGCTTCAGTTCCTTTTCCGCCCGCTTCTTATCAGACACATCCCGTCCAACTCCGGTGATGCCGATAGGGTCACCCTGAGGGGTCTTGAGGAGAGCGCCGGTCCAGTGATAGGGAATGATGCGATGCTCTTTGGTTAGCAGGTAGCCGTCAAGTTCCGCGTACCCCTCCGTGAAGGCCCGTTGAATCGCCTCGGCGGTGCGGGGCTGTTCTTCCTGGGGCACGAAGGCCAAGGCAGGTTTGTTCAACAATTCTTCCGGGCTGTACCCCGTGACATCCACGACACGCCGATTCCACTTCACCATGTTGCCTTGGAGATCAAGAGTGAACATGATGTCAGGAACGGTTTCTACCACATTGTGTAAATCGGCCAGGGCCTGGATACGTTCCTGCTCAGCTCGCCTTCTCTCGAACTCCGCCGCAACGCGCGGGGCCAAAATTCCCAGCAGGGATTGCAGATCGTCGCCCTGTTGCAGCGGCTTTGTATCCATCACGACGAGCAATCCAACGACTGCCCCGCCCTTCGTCCGGAGCGGCACCGCGCAATAGCTCTCAGCCCCGAGATCTGCCAAATGTTGGAATTGAGGAAATGTTGCCTGGACATCCCGGTCGAAACAGGCAAAGGTCTCTGTCAGTGCCGTGGCGCAGGGAGTATTGACCAGGTCATATTCGAAGTTGTCGACGAGGGCGCCTCCGGCTGAGACCGCAATGGTGCGGATCTTCTTCGGCTGGCCTCCATTCACTATCCCAATAAGCGCATACTGTACATGCAACGTCGAGGTCAAGTGTCTGACAAGTGACGTGAAGAACTCATCCCCGGTCTCGGCTGCTGTGCCCTCGACGATGGCACGGAAGCGATGTGATTGCTCGCGGAGGTCCTGTATCGCCTCTTCAAGCTGATGACGTTCGGCGCTCAGCAGTTGGTCTCGCTCGGCAAGTGCGCGCGTCAAATCTGCCACCTGCAGCCGCAGGGTTTCGAGTTCCGACAGATTATCGGTACAGCTCATGGTGCAACTCCTTGCCACGTGCAAGGGCCACGTGAGATGACTGCGTATTGGGAAAGACCGCGAGATCGAGGATAGACCCTCACATGATGCATTGAGGATTCACAAAGCTGCTGGACCGAGAGGGAGCGCTCACGCGCCATGACGTGCCGGGAACCGGTTTAACGGAGAATGGGAACGAACCAGCTGAATTTGGTGCCGAAGGCGGGACTTGAACCCGCACGGCTTGCGCCACACGCCCCTCAAACGTGCGTGTCTGCCATTTCACCACTTCGGCGACCTCTTCCGTGAGGCGTCACACGTGAAGCGTATCTCGTGAAGCGTCGTTCATTTCCGGATTCAGACGTTTCACGCCTCACGAACGACGCGTGACAACCAGAGGGATGCGCATTATAGAAGTGGGCTAAAATCCTTGTCAATCAATGGAGGGTCCAGTAGAATCGGACGGCTCATACTCACCGGGACCTCCTACACTGTGCAGAGTCGCTACATCCTGACCTCCACACTCCTCGACGATGTCGTTGAACCACGGGTAAAGGGGTCCGTCGCTGCTCTGTTCGACGTCGACAATACGCTTTTGCCGGGAGAAGCCTGCGAGATAGGATTCTTCCGGTTTCTGTGGCGGCGTAGTCTGGTGGGATGGAGCGAGTTAAGCCGGAGTGCGGCCTGGCTGGCAGGGCACGTACCTCCCTTCTCGCTACACCCGCTCCGAGAACGAAAAGTGTACCTGACCGGAAAGCGCCCCGCAGATATTGAATCCTATGCACGGGAGTTCTGTCAGGCCGAGATGATCGGCAAACTGTCTCTCCAGGGTCGCGCGAGACTGGAGGAGCATCGACAGGCCGGTCACCAGCTGATTCTTGTGACTGGCGCGCCTGATTTTTTAGTTATACCTCTTGCAGAGGTTCTGGGCGTGTCCACGGTTTTTGCGGCAA
>JACAFD010000318.1 GCA_013388555.1 Nitrospirota bacterium
CACATTGCGCAAGGAGACACGATGAAATTTCTCGAAAGTCCGATGCAGACGATGGCTGTGGGGTTCGGGCTCGCGGCCATTTTGATCATGGGGTATCTCGGCATGGTAGGCGTTGCAGTCGGCGACGCCGATTGGTTTGGTTTGCTGTTACGCTGGACCCATTTCCTGGCTGGAATCGTCTGGATCGGATTGTTGTACTTTTTCAACCTGATCAATGCGGCGTTCTTAAAGAGTTTGGATGGCCCCACTAAAAACATCGTCATACCCAAGTTGATGCCCACTGCGCTGAACTGGTTCCGTCATGGCGCGACGGTCACGGTGCTTGCCGGGATTGTGTTGTACCTCTACATGTATCAAAGAGGTGGAACAGGTGCGATCGCGCTGGGAATCGGCGGGCTATTGGGCATCATCATGATGGCCAACGTCCATGCCGTGATCTGGCCGAATCAAAGGAGGATTATTGCGGCAGTGACGGCTGCGGCCCAGGGAACGCCTGCGCCGGCAGAAATGGCTCAGTGGGGCCGGACCGCGCTCCTCGCTTCGCGGATCAACTTTATGTTGTCGATTCCGATGCTGTTATTCATGGGGGCCGGCAGCCACCTCAGGTAAGAGGCCCATCGGGTAGCCGGCGGGAAGCCCCCGCCGGCTCGTGAGTTCACCTTCCCATTGTCCGACCATCAGCACTCCTCCGATCTGTTCAGATGGCCCACAGACCTGGTTTCGCATGGGGCTGTGGCCCTAAGTCATTGAGATTCAGGCCTATTCTCGGGGTATTACCTTGACGAATACCGGGCAGGGGCTTTATAGTACTGCTCCATGCCTTAGGGGGCAAATGGGTAAGGAAGGGTGCATGACGACTGCGACCGAACCACGTGTGCTTCAAATACTTGAAGGCGCGCCCTGGGATATTGAGGCCTACCGACAGGTCGGAGGGTACGAGGCCTGGAAGAAGTGCATCAAGGAGCTGAGCGCAAACGATATCGTCGATGTGCTGAAGAAAGCCGGGCTCCGTGGGCGTGGGGGGGCTGGTTTTCCTACAGGCATCAAGTGGGAAAAGGTCCTCAATCATCGGGTGAAAGAACACTATTTCGTCTGCAATGCAGGCGAACATGAGCCGGGCACGTTTAAAGACCGGTACCTGCTCAAACAGGCACCGCACCAGCTTATCGAGGGCTGCCTCATTGCGGCCTACACGGTCCAGGCCAAAGCGGCGTTCATCTATGTGAATCATGAGTACAAGGAAGAGCGGGAGAATCTGGGAAAGGCCTTGGCCCAGGCGAAGGCCCAAGGGCTCTTGGGGAACAACATCCTGGGGAGTGGTGTGAACCTCGATCTGCAGGTCTTTGAAGGCCATGGGAGTTATGTGGCCGGCGAGGAAACAGCCATGCTCGAATCCATGCAAGGACGTCCGGCGATGCCCAGACAGAAGCCGCCGTTCTATCCGACGGACTTCGGGCTCTACGGGAAGCCCACGCTGGTCAACAACGTCGAAACCTTGTGCAACATTCCACGGATCCTTCTGAAAGGTGCCGCCTGGTTCACGCAAGTCGGCACAGAAAAGTGTCCTGGCACGATGATGTTCTCGTTGAGCGGCGCGGTGAATCGCCCCGGTGTGTACGAGATGCCGATGGGCACGACGATCCGTGAGCTCGTGGACAAGTGCGGTGGAGGGGTTCCAGGCGGGCACAAGGTCAAGGCGGTATTCCCCGGTGGACCGGCGTTTTCGATGGTCACCGCCGATCAACTCGACCTGACGATGGATTTCGATTCGTTGAAAAAGGCCGGCACAGGGCTTGGGTCGGCCGGAGTCATTGTCGTCGATGACGCGACCTGTATGGTGGCGCTGACGCTCAAGTTCTCCAATTTCTTCAAGGCCGAGAGTTGCGGGCAATGCCCACCCTGTCGAATGGGGACCATCAATCTTGCCGCGCTGATGACGAAGATTGAGCAGGGAGAGGGGACGGAGAAGGATATGGAGAGCCTCCTCCAAGTGTGTGGATTCGTGAAGGGGACGGGCTATTGCACGCTGGTGACCGGGGCAGCCGTGTTGGTGCAGAGCAGTATGAAATTGTTCCGTCACGAGTTTGAGGAACATGTCCGGCTGCAACGCTGTCCCCACCAGCCGGTGGCGACCGGTGCAACAGTGCATTGAGGGGGGTTGGGATGCCGCGTGTGACATTTCTCCATTCTCAGGGCAGAAGCGGAGAGGTTGATTTCGATACCTCGTTATTAGAGGCATCGAAGCTGTTAGGCTGTCGCTTGAATCATGATTGTGGCGGGAATGCCTCCTGCACCACCTGTCGGGTTGAAGTGCAGGTCGGTGCCGAGAACCTGTCGGAGATCGACTTTGATGAGCAGGATCTCCTTGACCGAGAGGCCCTCAGTGAGCCGTGGCATCGTCTTGGATGCCAGGCTAAAGTGCGCGGAGATGTGGTTGTGCTGGTGCCGGCTGGCAAGTGGGTTGCGCCCACAGTGTCACAGTCGGAGTCGCAGGGTATTGAAATTCAGTAAAGAGGTGTTACACTAAATCATTCCAAGCAGGTCTTCGAAGAACAGCTTGGTCACAGGAGGAGGAACACGATGGTTACAATCACGGCGATCGCAGAGCAGAAGATCAAGGAATTGATGGCGGATGAAAAGGACATCGTCGGCCTGCGGGTCTATGTCAAAGGCGGCGGCTGTCACGGGTATCAATACGGGATGGCTTTCGAGTCGAAGATGGCCGATGACGACACCGTCGTTGAAAAGGGTGATGTCAAGGTCATCATGGATTCGCAGAGTGCACCGCTCCTTCAGGGAGCAGAAGTCGATTACGTGGATAGCCTCCAAGGGTCCGGGTTCTCGATCAAGAACCCGCAAGCCAAGACCACGTGTGGCTGTGGCAGCTCCTTCACCGCCTAAGACGTTGGCGCTGAAGTGGCCCGAGCTGGCCAGTTGAGAGTATGACAGGGGGAGCCAGGATCGGCCGGATACACAGGCCAGTCCTGGCTTTTCTTTTATTGTGCCGGATGTGAACGGAACCGACGATGGCACAGGCGAGTGTTACGAGACGATATCGATTCTGCGCGGCTCATCGGCTGCACACGGATCATCTATCTCCGGAAGAAAATCTGGCTGCCTTCGGGAAGTGTAATAATCCCAACGGGCACGGCCATAATTATGTTGTGCTGGTGACCGTGAAGAGCACGGGTTCGGGCACGACAGGAGCAGGTCTGGACCTCGACCGGCTGGATCGGACTGTGGTCGACCATGTGGTCAAGCGATTTGACCATCACGATCTCAATCAAGACCCTGAATTTGCCGAACGCACGACGACGGGTGAAAACCTCGTGTTGCTGATTTGGGATCTGTTAGTGAAATGCTTTCCCACCGGGCAACTGGAGAAGGTGGGCCTGATTGAAACACGCGACAACTACTTCGAGTATGCGGGGGCATTGGAAATGGTGAATGATAAATGTTGAATGGTGAATGGCCGGAATTCGGAAGGATGTCTGACGATTTGATGATTTCCCAACATTCACCATTGAGCATTCCGGTATAGAGGGGGGCGGCATGGCTAAGCAGGGAATCAAACGGCGGGGTCGGCAGCAGGTAGATGACGTAGCCGGCATTGGCAGGCCTGCGGATCTCGAGGTGCTGCAATCTCTGGTCACAGAGATGTTGCTCGCCCTCGGAGAAAAGCCGGGCCGGAACGGGCTGCTCAAGACTCCGGAGCGGGTCGCCAAGGCCCTCGCCTTTATGACCCAGGGCTATCATCGCGACATCGATCATCTCCTGAACGGTGCCCTCTTCCCGATCGAGTACGACGAGATGGTGATCGTGAAGGACATCGATTTCTTCAGCATGTGCGAACATCATCTCCTGCCATTTTATGGCAGAGTCCATGTCGGGTACCTGCCGAATAAGAAAGTGGTGGGGCTCAGCAAGATTCCGCGCATCGTGGACGTCTTCGCGCGCCGGCTGCAAGTCCAGGAGCGACTCACCGTGCAGATTGCCGAAACCCTGAAATCGAAGCTCAATGCTCATGGAGTGGGTGTGGTCGTCGAAGCACGGCATCTCTGCATGATGATGCGGGGCGTCGAAAAGCAGAACACCGTCGCCGTCAGCAGCTCCATGCTAGGCGCCTTCCGCAGTCAGCCGCAAACCAGGCTGGAGTTCCTCAAGCTGATACGACGAGGCAGCGTAGGCGACTCCGATTAGCAAGACGTTGAAAAAGTCCCCCAGCTGCGTTCTCACCTCGAAAGCATCCTCAACGTAGCCCTGAGGCTACGCCTCCGGTGCTTCCATCGGCTGCGGCCTTGCTGGATGAACTTTTTGAACGTCCTGCATGGTCTCTCCCATTTCCTTCAAGATAGGAGTTGCCCAAGAAACTGCCAGCCCCTTCCAGAGAGTCGCTCATGCCGGCGCTCTGTCTATTGGAGTTCTGAGGGATCAAACTAAAATATAAAGTAGAGACAAGGGCGAATTGGTCAGCTCTGTTTTTTCTTGCCGAGTTCTGAGGCAAAGGCAGCGACGATCTGATTGAAGGCTTCCGGCTGTTCTAGGTTCGACAGGTGTGCGGCATGGGGGATAACGGCCAGGCGGGCGTGGGGGATTTGTTCCGCCATGAGCCTCGAATCAGACGGTGGGGTGGCCTGGTCCAGTTCGCCGACGATGATTTGAGTGGGGCACGTGATCTGACTTAGGAGCGGGACCGAATCCTGTCGTTCGGCCATCGCCATGAGGTCCCCGGCAATTCCGCTGATCTGGTTGTTTTCGACCATGGCTCGCACTTGCCGGACGAGATCCGGTTTCGTCTGAATCGTGGCGGGGCTGAGGAGTTTTGGGATCATGATGTCTGCAATAGCTGGCGGTCCTTTCTTGTAGGCGGTCTGAGCCATCTGGAATCGTCCCTGTTTTCCTTCTTCTGTGTCGGCCTGAGCCCTCGTATCAGCCAGGATCATGCCTTTCACGCGTGCTGCGTACTTCCGATAGAACGCAAAAAGGATATAGCCACCCATCGAGAGGCCCACGAACAGGGCCTGTTGGATCGCGAGATGGTCCAACAGTGCACGCACATCGTCTGCTGATTGGTCGAGCGTATAGCGCCAGAGCGGCGCGTCCGACTCACCATGCCCGCGCAAATCGATAGTGATGATCCGGAACTCCAACGCGAGGGCTTTCTCTTGTTGTGCCCACATGGTCCGGTTCAGGGGAAAGGCATGGAGAAAGACGAGAGGGAGACCGGTTCCCCGGTCACTGTAAGCAAGAGTGATCCCGTTGATCTGGGCGTACAGGCTGCTCATGTTCGCCCTGTTCGTACCATTCGAAATGGTGACGGTCAAGGGGCCGTTTGCGATCATGCGGCCCGGCGTATACAATTCATGCCATCATTGAGAACGTTATGACGCCGTCACACGATCAGACTCCCGATTTGTTTGCTGCCCCAAGGGAAGAGAAATCCCTGGAAGCTCCGCTGGCTGATCGTCTGCGGCCGAACGAGTTTTCGGATTTCGTCGGGCAAGAGGACATCGCGGCACCGGATCGGCCGTTACGCCGGGCGATCGAGGCGGATCAACTCTCCTCCGTCATTTTCTGGGGGCCTCCCGGCTCGGGCAAGACCACGCTGGCGCATCTCATTGCGCGCCACACGAAGGCGCAGTTCGTGCCATTCTCGGCGGTCACGGGGGGTGTTCCGGAGCTGCGTGCGATCATCAAGACAGCAGAGCAACGTCAGGCAATCAAGGCCCAACGAACGATCCTTTTTGTTGACGAGATCCATCGGTTCAACAAGGCGCAGCAGGATGCGTTTCTTCCTCACGTTGAGCGGGGGACGATCATTCTGGTCGGCGCGACAACGGAGAATCCTTCTTTTGAAGTGATCTCCCCACTCCTGTCCCGATCCCTGGTTATTGTGCTGAAGCCCCTTTCGGATGAGGCCCTGGGGCATATTCTGGACCGGGCGCTCGCGGACCCGGTGAGCGGGCTGGGCAAGTGGCATGTCCGTCTGTCACCCGATGCCAGACAACGACTGATCGGCTATGGAAACGGTGATGCAAGGGCACTCCTCACGGCTCTGGATTTTGTGGTGAGGCAGCAACCGGTCGGGCCTGACGGTTCCCGCGTGATCGATGGTGCGGGGCTGGAAGCGGCGCTAATGAAAAAATCGATCCGGTACGACAAGTCCGGCGAAGAGCATTACAACGTCATCTCCGCCTACATTAAGAGCCTCCGGGATTCGGATCCGGATGGCGCCCTCTACTGGCTCGCGCGTATGTTGGAGGGGGGGGAGGACCCGAAGTTCATTGCCCGGAGGCTGGTTATTTTTGCCTCCGAGGACGTGGGGAATGCCGATCCGATGGGGCTCGTGGTCGCGGCTGCCGTCGCTCAGGCTGTGCAATTTGTGGGGCTCCCCGAGGCCCAGATCAATCTGGCCCAGGGGACGACCTATCTCGCAACCAGGCAAAAAGACAATGCCTCCTATATCGGACTGCTTGAGGCCATGGAAGACGCAAAAGCCCATGGAAATCTTGGAGTTCCGCTCCATTTACGGAATGCCGTGACCTCCATGATGAAGGGCCTCGGATATGGAAAGGGCTATCGCTATGTCCACGATGATCCCCAGGCTAAGGGGCAGGAACACCTCCCGGAATCGCTCAAGGGGCGGCGATATTACCGGCCTAAAAACCCCTAAAAAATGGCTCGAAAGGGTGGTGGACAAAGTTTTCTAATCGGTTATACTTAGTCTCGTGAAACGGCAGAGTCAGAAATCACCGGTGCCGATTGCCGCGACAAACGAACGGCGCAAGTTTGTTCGGGCCACACTGGTCGGTTCTGCGCTGATTTCACCGAAGAGTGGAGCGAAGGCGATCACGGCCGTGTTGGATAATGTCAATAGAGTCGGCGCGGGGTTGCACACGAAAGAAAAGCTGGCGATGGCCGAACCGGTGACCGTGTCACTGGCATTTCTCGATTCGGATCGCGTGGAGCAGATGGAAAAGCTCGAAGGAAAAGTCGCCTGGGCGAGGTCGTGGGAAAAGGGGTTTCTGATCGGCGTGGTCTGGGACGAGCTGGTGACGAAAGAGAAAAACCGCTGGCTGTATTATTATCTTGACGAAACGGTCAAGTCCTCCCTCTAGCCTCCAGTGCACGAAGATCGTAATCTAGTTTATCTTGTTTGTTTGGTTGAACAAGACCAACCAAATGAACTAAACAAACCAAACCAACCTGCCCCTTACATTTTCGCTACGCAAAGGCCGACAGTTTCTGTTTGACGTCTTCCAGTTCGGCGGAGAGGGTTTCCCACTTGGTCGTGAGCCGCGCCAGATCCTTCTTCCACCCGTCATGTTCCAGGTGCAGGGCGCTCCACTTGGTGAACTCATC
>JACAFD010000314.1 GCA_013388555.1 Nitrospirota bacterium
AGCTGTGTTTCGCCTTTCGGCGTCACCTTCCCGACCAGGATATTCCCAGGCCTTACTTCGGCCCCGATACGAATAATCCCGCTCTCGTCAAGGTCGCGAAGCGCCTCTTCTCCGACATTCGGAATGTCACGAGTAATGTCCTCTTTCCCCAACTTGGTGTCGCGGGCCTCCACCTCGAATTCTTCAATGTGAATCGAGGTGAACGCATCTTCGCGCACCAGCTTTTCGCTCAACAAAATGGCATCTTCGAAGTTGTATCCACCCCAGGGCATGAAAGCGACGAGAATGTTCTTGCCTAATGCCAGTTCGCCATGATCAATGGCAGGACCATCGGCCAAGACCTGTCCCACTTTCACCGGCTGCCCAAGCCGCACCACTGGCGTTTGCGTGATGGTTGTGCTCTGATTCGATCGCTGGAACTTGATCAAGTCGTATGCGTCCAAGCCGGCGTCATTTCTTTTCCGGCCTTCTTTCGAATCGGCGCGCACGACGATTCTCGTGGCATCCACGCTTTCCACGACGCCGGCACGCCGGGCCTGCACGACGTAGCCTGAGTCGCGCGCGACCACGGTTTCCATCCCCGTGCCGACTAACGGCGCCTCCGACTTGAGCAGCGGCACCGCTTGACGTTGCATGTTGGATCCCATCAAGGCACGGTTGGCATCGTCGTGTTCCAAGAACGGCACCAGGGCCGTGGCCACGCTCACCACCTGTTTGGGCGACACATCCATGTACTCGATCCTGTCCGAAGTGGCGCTCACGAAATCTCCGGCAGCTCGGGCCGAGATGGTTTCGGAGGCCAAGCGGCCAGAGGCATCCACTTTCGCATTCGCTTGCGCGATGATGTACTTGTCTCCTTCGATCGCGGAGAGAAACTCAATCTCATCTGTGACGCGCCCCTTGACCACTTTGCGATAGGGCGCTTCAATGAATCCGAACTTGTTGATGCGCGCGTACGTTGCCAGCGACGTGATCAGGCCGATGTTCGGGCCTTCCGGCGTTTCGATCGGACAAATACGGCTGTAGTGCGAGGGATGGACATCGCGAACCTCAAACCCCGCCCGCTCCCTGGTCAATCCACCGGGACCGAGCGCGGAAAGCCGCCGCTTGTGGGTAATCTCCGCGAGCGGATTCGTTTGATCCATGAACTGAGACAACTAGCTGCTGCTGAAGAATTCCTTCACCGCAGCAACGACCGGCTTCGCGTTGATCAAATCATGCGGCAACACCGTTTCCATATCCAGCAGGTTCATCCGCTCCTTGATACTGCGCTCCATCCGGACCAACCCAAGCCGGAATTGATTTTCCAGCAACTCGCCGACTGAGCGGACGCGGCGATTGCCCAAGTGATCGATGTCGTCGATTTCGCCCTTACCCAGCTTCAAATTCACGAGATACCGGATGACCTCGACCATGTCCTGCGCCGTCAGTGTCCGCTGCTCCAAGGGCAAATCGAGGCCGAGCTTCTTGTTCAACTTGAGGCGCCCGACCGGCGAGAGATCGTACCGCTTAGAGTTCACGAACATATTGTCGAAAAGGGCTCGCGCCGTGTCGACCGAAGGCGTTTCTCCAGGCCGTAAACGGCGATAGATCTCGACCATCGCCTCTTCTTTTGAGGTCGTCTTATCCATCTCCAGGGTATCCAGGATCACTGGCGTAGACGTGACCGTATCAAAATAAATGGCTTTGAATTCTTCGATATCACTCTCCAGCAGCGCCTCGATGATCTCGGCGGTGAGCCGCTGATTTCGTTCGGCTATCTTATTCTTCTTGGAGTCCACCAGTTCCGTCAGGACCGCGCGCCCGATCAATTCGCTCGGGGCAAGCGGGATTTCCTTCACTCCAGCTGCCTTGATCTTCGCGATCAGTCCCTTCGTAAGCTTGGCTCCTTCACGTACCAGTGGCTCTTTGGCGCCCTTTTCGATCACTTCGGCTGAACAGCGCAGACCCTGATGGATCTCAGGATCGAGTTTTCTCAGCATCTTGCCCTTGACGACTCTGATTTCCTCGACCGGGTAATACATTTTGAGCAAATCATCGCCCGAAAACCCAAACGCCTTAAGGAGAATGGTCGTCGGCATTTTCCGCCGGCGGTCAATCCGCACGTAGAGAATGTCGCGCGCATCAAACTCGAAGTCGAGCCACGATCCGCGATAGGGAATGATCCTGGCTGAATACAACACCTTGCCGCTCGCGTGAGTACGGCCCTTATCGTGCGTGAAGGAGGCGCCGGGTGACCGATGCAACTGGCTCACCACCACACGCTCCGTACCGTTGACGATAAAGGTTCCCCGTTCCGTCATGAGCGGCAACTCGCCGACATAGACTTCCTGCTCCCGGACATCGAGCACTTTTTTCTTGGGACCCTTGTCTTCCTTGTCGAAGACGACCAGGCGCACCCGGAGTTTCAATGGAACGGCAAAGGTCATCCCCTGCTCGAGGCATTCCCGCTCGTCGTATTTGGGAGTCCCGAGCGTGTAACTTGTAAACTCCAATACTGCAGTATTGTTGTAATCCGGAATTGGAAAAACGCTCGCCAAGGCAGCCTGAAGCCCATGATCCTTGCGACGCTCAGGCTCGACCTCCCGTTGAAGAAACTCTTCATAGGAGCGCTTTTGAATCTCGATAAGATCAGGAATCTCGATGCTGCTACGAATGCGAGAGTAGTCTTTCCGTTCGACGAACTCCTGTAGAGTCGTTTCGGACATTCCCCTGTCCTCCAATACAATGGTTAGGCTTGGATGCCTGCCCAAGGCAGGCCCCCACGGATGCTGGCAACGGTTGAATCAGATCTACTTGATCTCAACCTTGGCGCCGCTCTCTTCGAGCTTCTTCTTCATGGTGTCGCATTCTTCCTTTGTGACACCGGTTTTCACTGGCTTAGGTGCGCCTTCGACCAAATCTTTTGCCTCTTTCAACCCGAGGCTGGTGAGCTCGCGGACGACCTTAATGACCTGGATCTTCTTGTCCGCCGGAGCCGACACGAGCACGACGTCGAACGCTGTCTTCTCCTCGGCCGCCGCTGCGGCACCACCGCCTGATACAGGAGCTGCGGCAGCGGCGACCGGTGCGGCAGCCGTGACACCGAACCGGGCCTCTAATCCCTTTACGAGCTCCGCCAAGTCGAGCACACTCATCCCCTCGATGGCTTTGATCAACTCTTCTTGTGACAATTTCGTCGTGGTCGTTGACATATCCCCTTCTCCTTTTCGTTTATCCTGAATGGCTGCAATGACTCTCACAAACTTGGACAAGACCGCACTGAGCGTATACACAAGGCCACGGGCCGGTCCCTGCATGGCCGACAACAACATCGCAATGAGGACTTCCTTCTTTGGTAGCTTCGCAACGGCCGCCAACTCAGCCGGCTGTACCACCTTACCTTCCAACACCCCGATCGTAATCTTCATCTTCTGGTCCCGCTTCTCCGCCAGAAGAAAATCTTGAAGAATCTTGGCAGGGAGCACCGGATCGTCATAGCCGATCACCAGTCCCGTTGGCCCCTTGAGGTACGTCTTGACCCCGGAAAGGATTGTGCCCTCAGCAGCACGGGCAGCCAGCGTGTTCTTGACGACCTTGTATTCGGCTTTGGCCCCTCGCAAAAGCTTGCGAAGTTCCGTGATCTGGTTGACGGGGAGCGCGGCGCTTTCAGTGACAATAGCAAGCCGTGCACGGCCGAAGGTCTCCGTCAACTCCGCAACTGCTGTCGCTTTCTCGCCCTTATTCATAATCCAACCCTTCCCCTTCCGCGAGACAACAACCCTGCTAACTCCATTCCTTGGCTAACGCAATGGCATCCAGCGGCACGCCGGGCCCCATGGTGCTCGAGATGGTCGCACTCATCAAATAACGCCCTTTGCACGAGGCGGGCTTGGCCTTGATGACTGCCTCGAGAACCGCCGCCGCGTTGTCATAGAGCTGTTCCGGTTTAAATGACACTTTCCCGACAGGCACCTGAACAATCCCGGCTTTTTCAACTTTGTACTCGACGCGGCCCTTCCGAATTTCTGACACGGCCTTCCCGACCTCAAAGGTCACAGTCCCTGTCTTGGGGTTAGGCATGAGCCCGCGGGGCCCTAGCGCCTTTCCAAGTTTCCCAACGGCCCCCATGAGGTCCGGCGTCGAAATGGCGCAGTCAAAATCCAGCCAGCCACCCTTGATCTTCTCCATCAAGTCATCGGACCCAACATAGTCCGCGCCGGCTTGTCGAGCCTCCTGCTCCTTTTCTCCCTTGGCAAAGACCAACACACGAATCTTCTTCCCCGTACCATGCGGCAAGGACGTCGTGCCACGCACCATTTGGTCGGCCCGCTTCGGATCAACACCCAATCGAAGCGCCAGATCTACAGATTCATCGAACTTGGTATAGGCCAACCGCTTCACCGCTTCGACCGCCTCGCGCAAGGCATACGCCCGAGGCTCAAGCTTCTCTACCGCTGCTCTCATCTTCTTTCCCATTTCCGTTCCCCCTCTACCCCACCGCGAGTTCCGCCCGATCTAACGCCTCACCCCTGAACCACCACTCCCATACTGCGCGCTGTCCCCTCAATAATCTTGATCGCCCCCTCAAGATCGGCGGCATTGAGATCCGTCAACTTCTTCTGTGCGATCTCACGCAACTGCGCCTTTGTGATCTTCCCTACCTTGTCTTTTTGCGGGACGCCTGACCCCTTAATGATCCCTGCCGCCTTCTTCAAGAGGTCGGACGCCGGAGGAGTTTTCATCACAAAGGTGAAGGACCGGTCTTTATAGACCGTGATGATGACCGGAATGATGCTATCGCCCTCTTTCTGCGTTTTCGCATTGAACTGTTTGCAAAACTCCATAATGTTGACGCCGTGCTGACCCAACGACGGCCCTACCGGGGGAGCGGGGTTTGCTTTCCCGGCTGGAATCTGCAACTTAATCTGTGCCGATACTTCTTTGGCCATGTCCTACACTCCTACCTGCGTTCGCCGAATTACGGAGGTTAAATCCGCTCCACTTGGATAAATCCAAGCTCCACCGGGGTGGACCGCCCGAAAATACTGACCAGGACTTTTAGCCGGCCATGGTCCTGAGACACCTCGTCCACCACGCCGTTGAACCCGAGAAACGGACCGTCAATGATCCGCACATTATCCGTCTTGATGAATTTGACCTGTTCGCGTGGCCCGGATGCTCCCACATCAACCTGTTTCATCAACGATTCGACCTCATCCGTCGACAGGGGTGTCGGCTGCGCACCGGCGCCGACGAAACCCGTGACCTTCGGCGTTTCCTTGATCATCTGCAAGGTTTCATCGATAAGCGGGGACTCTAACTCCACAATCACGTACCCGGGGAAAAACTTCCGTCGAGACGTTCGGCGCTTACCATCCTTGATCTCAATCACATCCTCCGTCGGTACAAGTACCTGCCCCAGTTTTTCGACCAATCCCATTTGATTTGCCCGCTCGAGCAAGCTTGTTTTCACCCGCCCCTCAAAACCTGCGTAGGTATGAATCACGTACCAATTCTTTGCCATACCCTACCCTCGGATCATTGGTTGACTGTGTAACATACGATGACTCTCACTCGAGATAACCCGACTCACAATATCTTGCTCACCAGCCAGACGAGAATAGAATCGACGAACGATAGATAGAGGGACATGATGATGCAAAAGACAATGACCACCGTCGTAGATCCGATCGTTTCAGCCCGAGTCGGGAACGATACTTTCTTCAACTCTCCGCGCACATCATTAAGGAATTCACGAATCGAATCGATAAACTTCCTGAACATGCCGACCTCGTATTCGCTTTTCGAGAGAGGGAAACTGCGCATCCCCTCATCTTGTTGTCCAACATTCCCGTCTGCCACCGACCTACTCTCAATCCAGCCGTCGGTATTGAGCCTGACCCTCCACTACGCGGCTCTTGGCAGGGGCACTAGGATTTGAACCCAGACTCTCGGTTTTGGAGACCGATGTGCTACCATTGACACCATGCCCCTACTGACGGCTGAACGCACTACTTCACTTCCTTATGGGCAATGTGCTTCCGACAAAACTTACAGAACTTATTCCGCTCTAGGCGATCCGGGTCGTTCTTCTTATTTTTCATGGTGGAATAATTCCGCTGCTTACAAATCGTGCAGGCCAAATCAATGATCTCTCGCATCTTCTTATTCGTCAGGCGTCAGGTGTAAAGCGTGAAGCGATGGCCGACACCCTGCCATCATCCCCTTACCCCTTACCCCTTACCCCTCACGCTCCCTTATGAATTACGCCAGAATTTCCGTGACGACGCCGGAGCCGACGGTCTTGCCGCCCTCGCGCACCGCAAACCGCAACCCCTGATCCATCGCGATCGGACTGATCAGCTCCCCCGTCACACTCACATTGTCCCCCGGCATCACCATCTCCACCCCCGGATTCAACGACATCACCCCCGTCACATCCGTCGTCCGGAAATAGAACTGCGGCCGATATCCATTGAAGAACGGCGTATGCCGCCCCCCTTCCTCCTTGGCCAACACATAAATCTCCGCCTTGAACTTCGTATGCGGCGTGATACTCTTCGGCTTCGCCAG
>JACAFD010000130.1 GCA_013388555.1 Nitrospirota bacterium
GCCGCTCTTTCCCCCTACTCACACTCCTTGAACTTCGTTTCCTGGCAGCGCCGTGCCATCTCCTGCGCCTTCTCGATCTGCGCGGCTGTCATGTGTGACGCGACATAGTCTCGACGCTTCAACGCTGCCTTCCCGTCATCGCCATTCAACGCTGCAGCAGCAATACTGGACCACATGTGCGCAAGGACGAGGTCCTGGCGGGCGCCCCGTCCCCTTTCATACATCAAGCCCAGATTGTTCTGCGCCAATGCGTCTCCCTGCTCCGCCGCCTTATGAAACCATCTTAGCGCCGCTTGGTAGTCCTGTGGCACACCCTGTCCCTTGGCATACATCACACCCAGGCTGAATTGCGCCGACGCGACTCCTTGCTCTGCAAATGGACGGTAGAGTCGTGCCGCCTGTGTATAGTCACCGCGATCATAGGCAAATTCCGCCTCCTCAAGGGAAGCTGCTGATACGATTGTTGCCCAGGCCATGACCAAGAAGGCTGCGAGACGGAAATGCCGCATCATTAGATCTACCTTCAACCGTGCCAACATATTGGGAGCCGGAGCGGGTTACTCTCAATCACCATAAAGTACTATAAAGCCATTTCTTCTGCTTCTGCCACTCCCATGGAGCACCATGGACGGATCTATTCCCAATCCTTGCTCGCCGTGAGCTTGCCTGTTCCGATCACGGGTGTCTGTCGCCTTGTCGGGCAGTCTTCAGTTGCGTCGGTCTTGTCAACAAGGGCTGAAACTCTTCCGGAATGGGCATGGATCTCAAGGGAGGCACATGCGCCCCGCCGGTATTTCCCACCGGCACCCATACTCGTGAGACACTCAACGCCCCAAGGATTCTGACAACTTGGCCGGTAATCTCTGTGAGGTCTCGCCGTTTCCAGCCGACCTTCAGCATCCACCAATGGGCTCTCGCATGAGGCAACGTGAACGACTGGCCGAGGATATGCGCGCGCTCAAGGTGGAAGAATGCCTTCTCAAGATTGTCGTCACCATAGGCCTCGTTCGCCGCCTTCATCTCCCTGTCATAGGCTTGTCGTAGCTCTGCGTGCATGCTCGTCCTTGGCACCTGACTGTTTCAGTGTATTCTTAACACAGATCGTATAGCAGGGTGGACCAGTATCGTAATCGCAAACAATGCTCACCGTTGTCCATGCACGAAGTCCACAATCCTATTCTCCGCCCAATAGGGATCTTCTCCCTTCTTTCCCCAATGGACAAATCCGCAATGCCCTCCGTAGCGCGGCGCGAGCAGACGAATCTTTGGATGCCGCTGGATCCGCGGTCCCGTGA
Organism: Nitrospirota bacterium; assembly: GCA_013388555.1. Lineage (GTDB taxonomy): Bacteria > Nitrospirota > Nitrospiria > Nitrospirales > Nitrospiraceae > Palsa-1315. The sequence goes on from JACAFD010000130.1 coordinate 1,296, forward strand.
ACATGGTATAGGGAATAAAAGGATCGTCCTGTGCCGTGATGATGAGGGTGGGGACGGCAAGGTCACCGATCACGTGGTGCGCACCGGTCCGCTGGTAGTAGTCGGCGCCACTGGCGTACCCTCCGTCAGGGGCGGTGTAGCGGTCGTCGAAGTCCCTCAGTCTGGCGATGCCCGCAAGATCCGTGAGGTCCCACTTGCCGGGAAAGAGCGCGGCTTTGCGGCGCAAGCGGGCCTTTAACTCCACGAGAAAATGCCTGTGGTAGACCCAATTGCGCGGCCGCTCCAAGGCCTCGACGCATTGCGGAGGATCGATATTGGGGCAGACTGCGATCGCGCCGGCCAAGGATTTGTCTAATGCGCCGATCTCTCCTGCCGCTTTCAGGATGAGATTTCCCCCCATCGAGTAGCCGACCAGCCAGATACGATCCAGCCCATCCACACGCGCCAATTCATGGACGACGGCCCGATAGTCCTGGCTCAACCCGCTGTTGTAGAGGGTCGGCGTCAGGTGCTCGGTGCCGCCACAAGTCCGTTGGTTCATCCGGATGACATTACAGCCAGCGCGATAGGCCTTCGCAGCGATGCCCCGCATATAGTGCGACTCGCTGCAGCCCTCCAGGCCGTGCACGAGGACTAGGGTCTGGCAGGCTGTGCGGTAGGGTTGCCAGTGGCAGTAGCCGAGTAACTGGGTGTGCGGCTCGGTGGTAAAGAGCCGCGACTCGATTGGGACGCCGGCCAGGAGCCCCCGACGAGGCCAATAGCCTGGGAATACGGTCATGAAATGTGGATTGCGGAGCCAGGGTGCCGGTGTAAATTCTCGCCAGTCCTTTGACATGGAGTTCATTATAAGGAACCGGTCAGAACTCTGCAGTATGAACTGTGATGACGAGACTAATGGTCAACCTATTCCCTGCCTTGGAAACAGCACAAGCGGCCACTGTCTTAAGGGAGTTCTCCGTTCGATTCTGCTCCACATAACGGAAAGTCCTCATATATCCTGTCGATCCGATTAAAAAATGGTTGCTCATAAATACGCAATGTTGCGTGTTGCCCATCGCTCAAGTAGGGACATAATCCCTTCGCCCCCCGCCGGAATACATACGTCTCCGGATAGACGACAAGCTCAAACTCATGGACCGTCCAATCGACCAATGACAGTCTCCGTGCGCGCCCGACCAATTGCCCCAGGTTGTTCGGCAGGTTTGTCAACGTTTCAGCCTCCGAGAAAATAACTTCAGCCCTTTTGGTGTTCCCGGAATAGAGCTTGAATGAGGGATAGGAATGCCCCCAGCCGAAAAGGGCCAGCGCGGGCGCAATGGAAAATAGCGCGATCGTGGCACAGGTAGCTGTATCGAACCCGAACCGTACCTTCTCATATGCAGAAGCGGGCTTGGACAGCAGCATGAATACGAGCAGGAAGAGATAGATGTTCCATGGCCAGACGATCAGGTTCCAGGTATCGCCATCCAAGCCGAGACAGATGAGCACAACGACAAGCATGATGAAGGCCATCAGTATCGTGAGCCGTCTTTGACGAGGGAAAAACAGCAGCAACAGCCCAATCGCTGCCTCAAATAGGGGCACAGTAAAAATGAGGAAAGCGATCAGAGCCGCAAGCGGAGATGGTTCTTTGGGGAATTTGTAGAACGGCTCGATAAGATCTGGAAATAGGTTGAAAAAGAACGTCGCATTAATTTTGTGGACTCCTGCCCAAAAATAGACGCTGGCCACCATGATCCTCAGAGCATTGATGGCGTGGGATGTGGAAAATACCGCCAACAGGAGCGTGAAGACATACATATAGGTGTAGGGTTGAAAGCGCAGCAGATCTTGTAGTACCCAAAACACCGTGCATGCAAAAACTCCAACAGCCGGCGCAGGCTGCAACGGCTTTATGAGCAGCCAACCTAAACATCCTATGTTTAGTACCAGCAAGGCCCAGTCGGCCCAGACTGGAGTTGCTCCCAGGAGTTCGATCACCGGGGACATTTGGAAAATTCTCAGGCTTGGGATATAGGCGCACCACGAGAGGATCAGTGAAAACAGAAGGGCCATGGATGTGACGCGCACGATAGTCGCGCGGCCTCGAACCTGTCTCCTATCAACCGATTCTCGTTCGAAATCAGCATCCACGGGGCGGTCTCCGCTATCGTCAGGCATATAACCGTCGCAAGCTGCGGGAACAGTCTGGTTCTTCAATGAGAACGGTACGATGCCTGTACGGGGAAGGGCAGAAGAAAGGGAAGACGTATGTTCAATAAAACGCTCATCGTCCAGGGAATGACTGCATTTTGAGTAATCGGAAGTCCGGCATTTGACCGGGGCAGGGAATGAACGCCGCGTCAGCTATCGCCATTTCGCCGCTTTCACTGGTCGCGATAATTTTCACATCATATTTCTCTACTGGAATATAGGGATTCGTTTCCTCTGGCAGCGACGCGACACGTAGGAATGTACAGCCTGCAGGACCGACAAAGAAGCTGAAGACATCAACAAACATAGCATCACTACCTTGCAGATCTTGAGTGGGATACACATTGAAGTTCGTGGTTCCGGCCCGGTCATGCCTCAGCTTCAGATGACTGCCAATTGCATGGAAATTCTGAGGCCTCTTCTCCAACGAACCCAGTTTCACCTCCACATTCCTCAGGGTAGAATCACCGCTGTTAACCAAGGCGATACGATACCTGTACCACGACCCGCCGGTCTGCGTTGCCTGCCACCGATCTAACTCTGGATCCACCTGCACCCAGGGTTCTCCTTCACCGATCAGGACGGACAACTTGCCTTTCACGATACTCGATCGCATATAGAGGTGAGCGCCCCATACACCGACAGCGGCAAACGCAATCCAAAATACCCATGTATCTATGGACTCATCCGATAGCCATACCGGCACATTCTCAACGCCGAAATACATGAACCAGGCTTCTACATTGGACCTGGCTTGCCGAGGGGTGACTGTCGAAGCCAACATAAGCAACGCAAACCCGAGAATCGGAACTGATTTTATCAACCATTTCCAGTACACTCGCATTCCTGACCCCAATGATTCTTAGCGCTTCCCTGACCTATAACGTAATGCGATAACCACTCCCAACACTCCCCCCAGCACATTCGTTGAGACGTCCGTCATCGTTGGATGTCGACCATGACAGAAAACCTGAAAGAACTCGCAGCCGGTCGACAAGAGCGCTGTCAGTAGGGCCACCTTGAACACGAAACTCTTCGTGAGATGCGACTGCGACTGACCGTAGAAGAACCCAAAAGGCACGTACAGTACGAGGTTCTTGACTGCATCAACCGATAAGTTGACCGAACCCCACACACCCTGAAACGGGACCCAACTCACCTTGTCCCAATGGCCGTGGGTGTGAAATTCTGCACAGGGGTAGCTGCTCACGATGAGAATAAGAAGCAGCCACAACAGCCATAGATTTCGCCACAAGAGATAGGAGTCTATTGGTTTACTCTCCGCTGACAAAACTTCCTCCGCTCCAACTTCTATAGATGCGCCTTATCAAGTCGATCTCCCGCTGCCGGGCAGGCATCCCCTGCGATAGAGCCTTCCACTTCTTGCCACACATCAGGCCACTCGGGCTTTTGTCGAAAGAGCCGGGCGAAGGCTTGCCTCACAGCCTATGGTGCTGGGCATAGGGACTTTGCAAGGAGACGCATTCTAGGGGCGCTGTGATGGAGGAGCAAGGGCCATTCAAAACACCGATGAGCACATCAGGCATCGAATACTGTCGTCCCCATTTTCTGTGGATAATCCTGTGAATAAGCTCGCGCTCGATGGTCAAACAGGCTGAAAAGGCCTGCCAGAGACCACAGTGCCTATTTTTTAGGCATTGGGCCTCCAGGACGCGACCTACTATATATTGGGGATACACCCGTCATTTAGGCAAATATGCAACAATTACTATTGACTCTTTCATTTTCGATGGCCAGTAAGAGATGCCCGCGCTGGGACACCGAGGGAGCGACCCTATATCGCAGTAGCTATCCACAGCTAAGGGTTATTTTTTGGGTATTATACATTCCTTGAACTACGAAATTACGCATCTAGCAAGGCGATCTCCCTCATCCTGGAGACGATGGCGTTGCCATGCTATTAACCGTAACGGTGCGTTGCAACCTTGTTCGGCTCGCTCTATCGCTCAAGACGGGCGCATCGTCATGGCCGAAGTCTACCAGTTGCCCGCCGTTCCTTCCGAGCATACGATCGCTTTCGGGAGAATGCGATACGTCGTCCCATCATCCTTGCGGTCTGACTCATCGGAGCTCAGCATCGTAAACCCTATCTTTTCACCTGCGAACGTTTCATCGCCGATTCGCAGGACACTCTCCCGGTTCAAAATGTTCATGGCGTTCGTACGAGAGACGATCGGTGGATAGGACTCGAACTGGTCTGACGATATAAATGGCACCTGGACCGTCACCGACCGCCGATCCACATACAGAAACTGACGCAAGTTGTCGTCGATCGGAGTCTGTAAGCTGAGCACCGCTGAGGTGTTCGGTGGGATGGCCGCGATCGAGAGTGCATACGCGGGGCGAGCATCAGGAGATGTCGGCTCAAACTTCCCTGTGGCACTCACATTTGCTGTCGTCAGCAGCTGTGTCCTGGAGCGCAGGACAGGAGACCTGATGACGACAACGAGATTCGTAATATTCTCGTCCGACACATTTTCAAAGAGAAACTTGCCCACTACCCAGGACTGCGGATGAGGAGGTGTGGCATGACCGTCAGGTACATGACCGTCAGGTAGTGGTTGTTCAATACGGCGCAGACGGCAATTGGAAACCAGATTCCGTGTTTCATAAAAATACGTCCTGGCGTTCTCCTCCGGCAGGTAGGCACGTTCATAGACATAGAAGGCCACGCCGACCTTGATAAGAGTTGGCTTGAACCAGGACACAACTGTAGGGAGGAAAAACGGTACAGCGGCTGCCAAGAGTCCAACGATGGCGACCTTGTTCAGCACACTTTGCTGCCAAAACCACCGCCACCATTTCTCTAGAAGCTTCATATCCGCTCATGAGCCGAGGCTATGTTCAGCCACATATTTGACTACCGATTCGGATTTTCCACACACACACCAGGTTCACCATTTTGTATAAATACAGAACGTTCCATCGATGCAGCCATTCGGCATGTCGACGCATTATCATAGATACATTTTCTACTATAATGAGTAACAAGACAAAATGGTGCTTCGCCTGAAGGAGCTTCGTCTTTTTTTGGGTTTGCTTCACAGCCGCCCCGACTCCCAGCCGCGCGAAGACATTCTTCTAGGTTCACGTAATCACACGATTTCCCCCAAGGGAAGACGGCACAGTAGGAGGCTGCAGCGGCCACGCCGGCCGTAAGTATAAAAAAAAGGAAACTGATGATTATCTTCGCCACACCCGCATCTCCTTTCTCAGTCTCTGCATTGAGCGCGCGAATCGGCATCATACGCTCCAACCTAAAGGAAGCCGATTGCTGTACTACGAAATGTCACGGGAAAACCCTTTTGCGATGGAGGCGAATCGAGAAGGGCTTCGCCGCCTCGCGGGAGCCATATTGTAGGAGGGGTGCGAAGACAGGTGCAAGGCCAGTTGGGGGACTGTCGGCAGTTGTAACTTAAATCGGTCGGGGTGAAATTTTCATGCCTCTCGTGGGGGCGATGACAAGGCGACAGGGTCGCAGCCTGCAATCGCTTGAGCGAGCGTAACAGCTTGAACTCCAAACAGAGCAGCGGGCAGATGTAACCGACTCGCCGGTCATCTTGAAGCTCGGGCACACGGCGTTACAGCACGTCGCTGAACTGCTGGGATGAATTCTTGGCAGGCTCCTCAAGACTCTTGAAGCGGAAGTAGAAGTCTCGCAGGGCAAGATCTGGTGAGAAGCGGAACGACCCGTCAGCCTGGTGATGCTGATATGATTTCGATTTGCCCTCGGGATAGAATTTGAACCGCAAATTCCCCCGCCGATCGCCCTTTACATCATCTGGAGCGACGTTTCCCGTGATTTCTAAGTGATCCTCAAGCACATCAAGTGCCTTGTTGAGAAGTGAACGAAGCACGCTCGTCGAGAACCCCTGCTGGAATGGCTGCTCGGGGTCAAAAGGCTCTGTCTCTCCCGCCCAGGCCAGGGGAGTCACCAACAGGAAGAAAAGGGCCACCGCCGCGATCTTTTGCATGCAAACACTCTATAACCGAAACGCCACCTGGTCAAGACCCAGCAACAAGAAACTGCTCCTGGCGCCATTTCCTATTCTGGTGTTCACGTGCCGTCGTTCTGGGGGGAATCACCAGGCCATCATCTACTGTTCCATGCGTCCTTGTGTTAACGTCGGAGAAGAACGGGTAGAATTCAAAAGTCGTGTGTGGTAATGGCATTGGCCGAGAGCTTCGTCCGACGCGGGAGAAGGTAGGGGGGATAAGATGCTTATAGCCCTACTGGTGGTCATCGTCGGTATTGTCATTTTCGGGCCCCAACTCTGGACCAGGCGAGTCTTTGCCCAATATGATGGGCCCCGGCCTGACTATCCGGGAACTGGGGGGGAGTTGGCACGACACCTGCTCGATCGACTCGACATGAAACACATCAAGGTAGAAACGACCGAAAAGGGCGACCATTATGATCCTGACACCAAAACTGTCCGTCTGTCACACAATCACTTCGGTGGGAAATCCCTCACAGCTGTGACTGTTGCCGCCCACGAAGTCGGGCATGCGATGCAAGACCATATGGGCTACCAGCCGCTCGGGGAACGCACACGCCTGGTGCGGCTCGCGCATGGGGCGGAGAAGCTCGGTGCGGTGGTGATGATGGGGATTCCGGTCGCGACAGCGTTGACTCGGACTCCAGTGGCAGGAGTACTTGTTCTGGTTGCCGGGATGGCGACGATGGGAATCGCAACACTTGTGCACCTCATCACGCTTCCCGTCGAGTGGGACGCCAGTTTCAGGCGTGCCCTTCCGGTGCTCAAGCAAGGCAATTACCTGCCGCCTGCCGACATGCAGGGAGCCCGACGCATTCTCATCGCAGCGGCTCTGACCTATGTAGCGGCCTCTCTAGCGAGTCTGCTCAACCTCTGGCGGTGGATCGCCTTCCTTCGACGATAGGCTAGGCCACCATCGGATCCCCTTACCCGATTCATTCATATCGTGACGCACACGATGCCGGTGACGGATGAAAACGAAAGCTCGGTTGAAGTACATATAACGGAGAACCGACATGGTAAGTTCAAGGGGCTTTGCCGAGGTGCAACATCGAGAACGGAGCTGGTGGTTTAGTGAACTGCGATTGCCCTGCTCCCGCACCCTAGACTAGGAGGTGCCTTATGGATCTATTTGAAAAGGTTGACAAGCTTAGGCAGGACATGGATACCGAAGTCAAGACATCGTTCAAGTGGGTCGTGTTAGCCGCCGTCCTTGGGCTCGTCGCGGTGTTGATGTTTTATGTCATGAATTAACTAAGGGGCCATCCCCTCTTCAGCTGAACTGATCCCACGTATCGCACTGTTTGATCGCCCAGAACACCGCTTCCTTGAGTTTCTTCAGCGGTAGGTTCTCCGGATCGCGCAGGGCTTGCAGCTTCTTGTCGAGATCGTAGAGCGGTTGGATCGACCGTTTATCAGGAATCTTGCCCAGTGCCCAGGCTACCTCCGTCAGCACGGACCAGTCGGTTTTCGGATCTTGCAGTTTGACGAGCAACGGCGGCACCACGGAAGCATCGCCGTGCATCCCGCCTAATTGGCCTAAGCCCTTGGCTGCCACCGCCTGTAATTCTGGTTGCGGAGACGTGTTCATGATATCGACGAGCAGCGGAATGCCCTCTTTGCCGAGATTGCCCATCGCCCCGATCGCTTGCTTCGCCAGGCCTCGATCTTTGAGCGCCTCTTTCAGTTTAGACAAAGCTTCGTCGGCCTGCATCTCGCCTAAGAGAGAAATAATTTTAATTCTCCTAGCCTGCGGCGTGTCGGATTGATCGAGCAATTTCAACAGGCGCTCAGGCTGACCCCACTCCGCAGCCAGCAATAAGGGGAATTCGTAGGTCTCGAGCATCTGCCTCAACTTGCCCATGGCATAGACGCCCGGATCTCCCGCGTTGGCCAATAGTGCAGCTTGCCCTGCATCCTCAAAGTCAGTCCGGACCTCTTTGCGCCAGTTGATCTTCATGGTACCGAGGAGATAGGTCAGTTGACAGGCGGGGCCTTTCCACAACCGAGACGGGGCATCCGGCAAATCTGCATCGCCTCCGGCAGCCGTCGTACCTTCCCATATTTTTCGCTGTTCGCATTTAACTTTGATCACCACGTCATGGGGTGGGCCGGCATCGCCCACGACCTTGTAGCCCAATTCGCCCATCCGGCTGGCGACAAGCTCGGCAATCGACGCCGCATCAACGACTCCCTTGTCCGTGAGCGCGATCGCCTCGATACGCAGGGTCTGAATCTTTTCCAGCAGCGCTTTCTGCTCCGGCGTGAAATAGTCCCGGTAGGCCCATGAGGAGGGGGCCCAAAGTGCCACAACGGTAAAAACCAACGTTGAGAGCAGCAGGGCCATGCGCACCTACACTTCTTAGTCAGTTTGCCGACGATGAAGAACCTCAACGCCGTGATTATACCCGTCATTGAAGACCGATGATACTGTGGGCAGAAGGATGCCGCCAATGACATCTACAATTCGTCGGCTTAACTCCTCACTTCCCATACCTCTCAAACCAACCACGCGGAGGTCTTTCTCTGTCTCGCTAGCAGGATGCCGCTACAGTCTGCCGGCCCAACAGACCGTCGCATGTGAAGGGTTGCAATTCAGCTGGGTTTTTGCGGCAGGTGCTTGAACGCAACATTGAAGAACGCCACGTTCGGGTGTTGAAGCTCCAACTGCTTCTCACGAACCGGGAACGACCGGTCGCCGATGGCGAGCAATTGCTCCTTGTTGAGGTACAGTTGCCGCTTGTCGTACACCGACCACTCGTATTCGCGCGTCATGCCGAGAGCATCGACCGGACAGGCATCGACACACAGCCCGCAGAACAGACAGCGGGTCATGTCCATATAATACTCTTTCGCGTAGCGCTTCGTCGGTTCGCCCGGTACTTCCGCGCTGACCACACGGATGACACGCGACGGGCAGGCGGCTTCGCACAGATCGCAGCCGACACATTTTTCCGTCCCGTCGTCGTATCGCAACAAAGCCAACATCCCGCGGTAGTTGTCCGGCAGCGTCCGCTTTTCGTGTGGGTACTGCAAGGTGACCGGCCGGTAGTGCAACATGTGTGACATCGTCGTTTTCATGCCGACGAAGATTTCATAGAAGGTGATGGTCTTGATCCACGCCTTGAAAGTCATGTTGATCTCGTCTGTGTTGTCTAGCCGCTTTATCTAGTTGGCTTCCTACAAACACGCTGCGGTGCGGCAATATCAAAGCCACGATTTGACAGAACTTCCGCGAGGAACGCCCGTTCTTCGCCACGTCATTCTCTCACCCGTTCAATGACCAGTCCGGAAAGAGACTGTTTGTGTGGTCGCTTTTCACGGCCATGGCGGGTGTCAGTTCCTCGCCCGGACGCTTCCCGGAGCGCGTGAGTCCATCGCGGAGCGTCAGGAAGACTCCATCATCGCGATCAGCTAAAAACGCCTCCCCTGACGCTCCCCATCCATAGATCAACACATGGACCCTAGGCCACCTTGACCTCGATGGTTTTCGACTTCGCCTTCTCGGATTTCGGGAGACGCACGGTGAGCATGCCGTCTTTGTAGTCAGCCGACAACTTGCTCCCATCCGTATTCTCCGGAAGCGAGAAACTCCGCATAAAGCTCCCGTAGGCACGTTCGATCCGATGATGCTTGTGCCCGGTGGTTTCCTTCTCGAATTGTCGTTCGCCGAAAATCGTCAGGACATCGTTCTCCACCGTGAGCTTGACCTGTTCCTTCTTCATGTCCGGTAATTCCGCTCTGATGAGGAATTGCTTCTCATCCTCTATAATGTCCACCAGCGGCGACCACTCGGCCACCGTCATGGCTTCTTTGCCTCCGTCACCCGTCGCCGCCCGAGTGGCCAACATCGTCGCCAACCGGCTTCCCAATTCATCCCGCTCCTTGAATGGATACCAGTGAGTTCTGCTGACAGGGTCCCAACGCAAAAGTGTGTTCATGGCCTCATCTCCTCTGGTGGTCGACATGGATTTCCATTCGACCGCCGGTTTGTGTGATTACTTACTCGATGCGCTAACCAATTCCCGTTCCGCCTTCACCCAGTCCTCCAAGGCCCGGCCTTCCTGCCGACCCCGTTGCACATACAGTGCGTACGCGCGGAGCGCAATGCGGTCTTGAGTCTCCGCACTGTTCGGACCCATCCTGGGCGTGCCGGCCGACATGGTCGACGTCGTGGGATTTGAACCAGTTTCCTTGCTCATCGTATACCTCCTCATGTTCTCGTATTGTTAAGAGTTGACTGAATGAGCAGCTCTGTCGTCCGTCGACCCCACGGTGGTCGGATATCGATGGACGGAGAGCGACAGACTTCACGCCGGCAAACTGTCGGACAGCCGACATCCCCTGGTCACGCAACCCGAACGGTGCGCCCCCAGATCACATGGATCGCGACCAAGGCGATCCCGATCAGGAACAGCACCCAGGAGATTTGGACCGCGACCGCAGCTACCCCGGCCAAATGCAGAACCCCCGCAATCACTCCAAGCACCAAAAACAGCAGTGCGTAGTACAACACAACAATCTCCTTTCATAGAGATCCGGACGTGGATCAAGAATCCTCTGCATGATGTCCTTGGTCCAGGCCGCTATGGATCACAGCAGGCCATGACACACGCCATGCAGTCTTTGAGGAGAAACTCTGGCATCGGAGCGGCGGAGACTGGGGAATCGGTCACGCCGGGATGGATCAGGAAGCGCAAGAGATAGGACAGTCAGCGGAGCTTCACACCGGACAATATCACCCTGGGCGCAATGAGTACGGAAGTCAACTAGTATAATGTGGGCTTAAATAGTTTCATGATTCTGGCACGTTGCGACGCGCGCTAGAATGGCCGGAGCGCAGTACTCAGAGGCAGCGAGTCGAAGATCCATGATACCGGTACCTATAGGAGTGCAGCGATTGAGGAACCGCCGATGTTGTGATCTGCAGATTGTCTTTCGCTAATCGAACCATTGTGCCCCGCTTGAAATGTGGACAGCAGAATGCGTCAGGGAAGATACCGGAAAGAGAGTGAACTCTGTGTCCCATGCTCGTGGGGAGGCCGGCCGTGTCGGGACACTGGGCTGGCTAGTGATAGAGTTGATTGAGTCGTTCGATCAGGGGTTGGGTTTCGGGTGTGCTGGTGCGTGTCGGCTCGCTGGGTGGATGCTCCAAGGCCAAGGTTCGGATGCCTGCCTCCGTGAGCACCACGCGGATGATCTCGACCATCGCCTCGACGGTCACCTCGGTCCAGGGGCGGAGGTCCAAGACCTGCTCCTCCGTCCTGCCGGGCGGAGGGCTGTCATGAATGAGCGTCCAGCATCGGTGGAAGATCGTGGCGCGCAACACCTCGGCACATTGAGCGAGGTCAGGGGGGAAGTGCACAGTGCCGTCACCAACAGGACGAACTGAAGATCGGGCATGTCGGGACGATCAATATCGAGCGTCTGCATGGTCGTCGTCTCCTCACAAAGCCTCAGCACACTTTCCGGCGGTTCCGGGCCTCGGGGGCAAGGGTGGTGTCGCTCAGAGCTACGTGCGTGTGCGCCAGCTCGGGAGCCGTGCCCTTATCCAACCGCATGCCCCCGTGCTTTTTACACCTTTGTGAGCGCCGCAACCGGCTTCCGGAGAAATTCCTTGTAGCCATACCGCTGAGCCAGGTACTCCTTAGCCTCGTCACTCATATACTCAGTAAATTTGTAGCGATCCTCTTCGACGGTCTTGGCATCTTCCATTACCTTGTCGGTCGGGATCGCATACTCGATATTGCAGGACGTATAGGCCTGAATATAGGTCGGACCGACTTCACGGGCAATCAACACCGCCTTCTTGATGCAGCTTTCCACCCGTCGGGGATTATTCGGCACGACCGTGGCGATATAGGCGCAGCCGGCGATTTTGGCCATGCTGACCATATCCATCTTTTCGAACTTCTTTCCGAGCGGGGCCATCTTGAGCACGGCTCCTCTGGTCGTCATCCCACTTTCCTGCCCGCCCGTATTGCCGTAGACCTCGTTATCCAGCATGATCGTCGTGAACCGTTCCTTCCGGAACCAGGAATGTAGTACCTGCTGGAATCCGATATCGGCGGTTCCCCCGTCCCCCGCCATCACCACGACATCCTTGGGTTTGTCGCCGAAACGAATCCGCAACCCGCGCGACAATCCGCTGGCGACACCGTTCTGGTCGCCGTAATTGCCGTACACGAAGGGGATCGCCGCCTGGGAAATCGCCAGCCGGCCGCAGCCGGCCGTCCCGACTGTGATGGTGTCTTCGGGATTCGGGAACGCGATGATGGCCAACCGGATGAACAAGGTCATCGCACAACCGGCACACATGGGGTGCTCTTCAAGAATTTCCTTGAAGCTGCCCATCTGCGACACCGTCACCTTTTTCCCGAATGGCCCATGCTCCACCATGTCGCGGTATTCTTTAGGCATGAACGGTTCAAATCCAGCTGAAAACTTCACATAATCGAGACTCATCTGACACCTCGCACTTTTTCTGTTAGCCGCGGTTGCGGCGGTGTTACGTACGCCTCCTGGAACACTCACTGCTTCGCGGCGTTCTGGTCGTCCTTGGCGGTGATTTCGGCTCAACGCAGCTGAGCCGCACGTTGTTCCCTATTGCGGTCGTACAGTCGTTGTGCGTTCGTTTCCTGTTCAACTCCCGCGTCCAGCAAGCGTTACGGATCGCACACCGATCGCCTTTTTGATTTCCTCCACGATGACTTCCGGCGGCAGGGTCATGCCGCCGCAGACGCGCGGTCCGGCGACGACTCGTTCGCTGGAGGGGATCGTGGCTTTGATTTCTTTGGCCATCCACCCGATGACGTTGAACTCGGGCACGATGATGTGCGAGGCATGTTTGGTCGCTTCGCAAATTTCTTCCGCCGGCCACGGGCGCAGCGTCTTGATTTTGACCAGTCCGACGCGAACCCCTTCATCGGCCAGCAGACGGATGGCTTCCCGCACCTGGGAGACGGCGGTTCCCGACGTGACGATGAGGATGTCGGCATCACCGTCTTCGATATCAATCAAGCCGTTCAGCCAGGCGATCGTGTGCTTGCGCGATCGTTCCGCGGCGGCCCAGACTTCCTGTTGCCAGCTGGCGTGAGTGGCGTAACTGATGTAGTTGCTCTTCATTACGAAGGGATCGCGCATCATCCGGACCGGCGGACATTCCATATCCATGCAGGGCACCGGAGACCGGTAGGGGTCATAGGGTGGCAGGCACATATCGGAGGGAGTCAGGTCGACGACGTCTTTCGTATGGGTCACGAAAAATCCATCGCAACAGAGGGCTAAGGGGAGATGCACGTCCGGCTCTTCCGACACCATGTAGCCCATAAGAATCCAGTCGTAGAAATCTTGCGCGGTTTCTGCGTGCCAGACCAGCATGCCGGTATTCATCAGGTAGGCGATCTCGATCGTGTCCGGCTGGATCGATAGCGGCGAATTGATGCCGCGGCAGGTGACGATACATTGGATCGGCAATCTGGCCCCGGCCCACATCGGGAAGTTTTCCATGGCCCGCATGGTGACCGGACCGGCGGTCGTCGTGAAGACACGAGCTCCGCCAAAGGCGGCGCCGGCGCACTGCGACATGACCGCAAATTCGCTCTCCCCACGGAAGTAGTCGCCGATATAGCCCTCGGCGAACAGCTCGCCACACAGAGCAGCTGCCTCGCTCTGGGGTGTAATGGGATAGGCCACCATGATGTCGACATTGGCGCGCTTGACGGCTTCTTTGATGACTTCGCTGCCGGTAAAGAAGGAGGGCGTGCGAGGCGCCCGGTGCATCATCTCACGTGGATCGGTGATGATCTGGCCCTTTCTATTCTTTGTTCCGTAGATTGATGTGGTGTCCATGATTTTGTTTCCTCCCTATGCACTGTGCCGTTCAGAGATCTGACGGCACACCGTGATGACGTTATGCGCTGAATGAACTTCCGCACCCGCACGTCGTCTTCGCTTGCGGGTTCTTGATCGCAAAGCCGGAGCCTTGTAGCGCGTCCACATAATCGACTTGGCAACCGATCAGCAGGGGGGCGCTTTGCGAATCCATGATTACTTTCACATCACCCTTCTCGATGACCGTGTCGTCGTCGCTCATCTTGGATTCAAACGACATGCCGTACTGGTAGCCATGGCAGCCGCCGCCTTTTACGTATACTCGCAGACCGATCGTATCCTGCTCTTCCTGCATGAGTTCCCGAATCTTCTCTTCAGCTGCCGTCGTCATTGTAATCATGACACCCTCCCCTTTCTTTCTTGAGTTAGAAACGTGCGCCACAGGCCTCATCCCGACTCAGGTGTCGAGGCACCTCTCCCGGCCAGAGGCTGCAGTCGCCTTCGGTTATCGCAAGGTCATACACGTATTGTGGAACAAACTCCGGCGTAGTAGCGGTGGAGACCCGGGAATCAGTCGCGCAGGAAGGAAAGGGGAGGCGCGAGGGATAGGACAGTCGGCATAGCTCAATACGTCATGGATTCACGTTAAGCGCAATAGGCACCGTAGTCAAGCCCTAATGATCTGTTCTTGAATGTCGCGATGGAACAGTCGCGCGCTGCAGAACACGGTGAGCAGACCGAACGGGCACGACCATGCAGAGCGAGCAGGTGAAGCGCCGACGTGGCAGCACTGTCGCCAGACTGAAATGAGCAAGAGGCGCCTATAGGTCGATACTCATGCCTGACCTTGAATAAGGCTGACCCGATCTTGTCGTCCGTCGACACGACGATGGCCGGATATCGACGGACGTAAAGCACGCGTGTCTTTGGAGTTAAAGCTTACGCCTTCTCCTTCACCGTCAGATCGTTCCTCACCGACTTCACACCGGGCACCTGCCAGGCGGTCCAAGACGCTTGGGCACTGGTCATCAGGCTCGACACTTCGCCACTCAGTGAAACCACGCCCGCATTGGTCTGAGCATGGACACCGGCATCCTTCAGATTGGAGTCTTTCGCGATCTGCGCATTGACCCTTGTCGTAATTGACGCATCTTTGTCATCGATCGCCTCGCGTTTGGCCGGGGCGACCACCTGGAGCTCGTTCTTCACCGTCTTGACGCCGTCGATCCCTTTGGCAATCCCTTCCGCCGCCTGTTTCGCCTCGTCAGAATCAACCTTGCCACGGATTATCACCAAGCCATGTGAGGTCTCGACATTGATCTCACTCCCCTTAATCCGAGCATCAGCGAACAGCGCAATCTTGGTCTTCGCCGTCATCCATGTGTCATTGATCGGCGTCTTCTCGTCGGCCTTGCTGACCGCGAGAGCCGATCCGGCGATGAGTACCCCACCGATAACCAGAGCCGTGCAGAGTGTCAGGACATAGCGTGTGTTCATAATTTTCTCCTTAACCGGAATATAAAACTGTGTCGTCAGACGTCTATCATGAGTTGCATCCATTCAGCGGGGCTTCTTCTCCACGGCTTTCGACGCCGCCGGCTTCTCATGCCATGCGTCCGCCCACTTCATCAGCTCAACCTTTTTCCCGGCATACCGTTCTTGAACTTTGCCGATAAATTTCTCGTAGCTCCCTTCAATCTGCTTCAAATCATCATCGGTAAACTTGCCCCAATTCTGTTTCAAATCGCCTTTGAAATGGGTCCATGCCCCCTTGAGTTGTTCAGCATTCATCGCATCATCCTCCTAATATAGAGTATCGATACCTCAGCTTCACAGTGGCGTCAGATCATCACGCCTGGACACTGTCGGACACCCCGACAGCTTCCGGTCATGCAGCCCGAACGGAGCGCCCTGTGATCAAATGGATCGCGACCAACACGATCCCGACCAAGAACAGAACCCAGGAAATCTGGACTGCAACCGCCGACACCCCGGCGAGATTCAGCACGGCGGCAATCACACCGACCACCAGAAACACTAGTGCGTAGTAGAGCATGGCCCACTCCTTTCTATGGAATGCGAGCGTGAGTCGAATAGTCCTCTGGAGGATGACTGGCGTCCTGGCCGCCTCCATGAGCAGACCATGACACAAGTCATACAGCCGTTCAGAGAAACTTTAACAGCGAAACGGAGGAGACTGGAGAATCGGTCACGCCCGGAAGGATCAGGAAGCGCAAGAGATAGGACAGCCAGCGAGCTTCACACCTCGCCCCTTCACTCTGGACGCACTGCGCACAGGAGTCAAGCAATAAAAAATGGTCAATAGTGGGAAATCAATCGCCCCCATCCCTGAGAGGTAACGAGCAAGCTGGGAGGGCCTAACAAATGGAACACACAGCGTGTTCAGCCTATCTCAGTCTGGAGATCAGCGCAAGCGGGTCAGCAAAGGCTGTTGATATATTTTCCGGTCCATCCAGGCTTTAGAAATCAAGACGGACTCTCATTTACTCCAAGCACAGTAGCTGTCCCCTTTTCCGTCTCGTACACACTTCAGGCACCGTTGAGGAGCGAAGTGGCCGGGGCAGGGAGGTTGGCGGGAAGCCTAAAAAGAAAAGGGGCTAAAGCTAGTGCTTCTCCTAGTAGGCGCGGGGCCTGGGATGCCGTAGCGTGATGGGGCTTGAGAAACCGATATGGAAGCCCTGTGCATGCACACAGGCCTCCTCATGATGCGCATGCAGTGCGACCATAGCGGAATCTGAGAAGGCCTGGCTCCGAAAGGAGTCGGGCCTTTATTTATGCCCCTCACCAGCGCACCTCGGCGAGGCCATCGGAGCCGTCCGGCACCGGCACATTCTCTAGTCCTTCCAGCATCCTATCCCCCCGCGCATACTTCCGATACCA
>JACAFD010000321.1 GCA_013388555.1 Nitrospirota bacterium
GCCCAGGCACGGGAAGAACCGTGCTGACGCCCCCCAAGAAGCAGATGATCTTTTCGCAAGGAGAGGCCGCGGGGTCCGTGTTCTATATCCAGGCGGGCCAGGTCAAGTTGACCGTGGTGTCGCCACAGGGCAAAGAAGCCGTCGTCGCGATCCTGGAACGTGGGGCCTTTTTTGGGGAATCCTGTCTCGCCGGCGCGACGGTTCGTACCAAGACCGCGATTGCCGTGGAAGACTCCTGTCTCGTGCGCATCGACAAAGAGGTCATGATCCGTTTGCTTCACGAAGAGCCCACCTTCTCCGAACTGTTCCTGACCCACCTCCTGTCTCGCAACCTTCGCATCCAAGAGGACATCGTGGATCAACTGTTCAACTCGAGCGAGAAGCGGCTGGCGCGGGCACTGCTGTTACTGGCCCACTTCGAAACAGAAGACAGCACAGAGGCGGCCATTCCGAAGATCAACCAGGAAACGCTTGCCGAGATGATCGGCACCACGCGCGCCCGGGTCAGTTTCTTCATGAATAAGTTCCGTAAGCTGGGCTTCATTGACTACTACGGCAAACTGGACGCGAAGGGGGAGTTGCACGTGCACCGTTCCCTACGCACGGTCGTCCTCGACGATTGCTGCCCATCGTCTGGATGAGCCGTTGCGCAGGGACCCGCGCCCTGCGCTGTGCCAGATCATATGTTCCGCAGTGAGCAATGGTGATCAGACGACATAGAAAACGGAGACATTCCATCTAACACGGGAGGAGACATCATGAATGCGGATCAACTCAAGGGAAAATGGATGCAGTTCAAAGGCGAGCTGAAAAAACAGTATGGCAAGTTTACCGATGATGACTTGACGCAGATCGAAGGCAACTATGACAAGTTTGTCGGCAAAGCCCAGGAACGGTATGGCGATCAACGGGATGAGCTCATGAAGTGGGCCGACCAGTGGCATCAGAAGGCAGCGGCGGACGCCGTAGAGAAAAAGCTGCGCTGACGGGAAGTAACCAAAAAGAGAGAGATAGGTCTCTGAAGATTTTCATATGTTACTTACGAGGAAGACCATGAAGACACACTATTCTGCCACACTCTGCATCGCGCTGGTTGTCGGGGCGGCCCTTATCGCTGTGCCAGCGACCGCCGTGGACATATCCAAAGAAAAAGCGCTGGTCAACGACTCGTGGTTGACGGCGAAAACCAAGATCGCCCTCGCGGCCGATTCCCGGGTCAAAGGGAGACAGATCGAAGTCGAGACCACAGAGGGCCGGGTGATACTCCGCGGGAAGGTCGACTCCGACGACGCGAAGCGTGCGGCGGAGGGGATCGCCGCAGGGCTCGATGGCGTCAAGACCGTCAAAAACGAATTGCAGATAGTTGCCCCGTCTACACGCGAGGCGGTGGAGGAGAAGGATGAGGCCCTTACGGTGCGTGTGAAGGCCTACTTCGCAAAAGACGCCCATCTGAAGAACGCCGATATTGATGTGCAGACCAATGCGGGGGTCGTCTCGCTCACGGGGGAGGTGAAGGACATCATGACCAGTGCCCAAGCGTCCTGGGTCGCCTGGCAGGTCCCTGGCGTGAAGTCGATGAAGAACGATCTCACGGTGAAAGAGAAGGCCTAAGGCCTTGGAAAGCGCCGCGCTCGTTTCGGTTCGAAATGAATGAGTTAGTGCAATCGTATGTCACACAATCATCATTCACAAGGAGGTTCCATCATGAAGAAGCTCATCGGTCTGTTCATATTCACAGTGATCATCGGTGTCGGAATGGCATCCTACTCCTCCGCGGCTGACGAGAAGGCCGCGCCAGGCACTCAGACGGTCAATGGAGACCTGCTGAAGATCGAGGGGGAATTTTACGTGGTGAAGGAGATGTCCGGCAAGGAAATCCGCCTCCATGTAGACAAGACCACTGCCCTGGATGGTGCCATCAAAGTCGGCGACAAGGTCGAGGCCCAGACCACGGAAAAGAACCACGCCGCGTCTATTAGACATGTCCGGCCCAAGATGTAGGTTCTGGGATACGAATATTGATATTCGGGCACGGAGATTGGGCCAGCCCTCATGAATGGCACGATCCGCACGTAGAAGAGTTGGCCTCATCGAAATCTGTGGGGTTCCACACAAGGAGGGACGTCTCATGCGTATATTAATCGTTGCCGCGTTTGCGGCATTGTGCGTGATTGGAACCAGCTCGCTGGCTCTGGCTGACGAAGGGGCTTGAACCGGCACCTCGCGAGGCTGCTCACGTGTCCCCGGCAGATGTATGAGTGAGGCGGCAGTGGGCCATTAGCTCTACGATTCGTCACCCTTTCGCAAAAGGAGAAGCACCATGCTCGAGACCATTGCCGTCATCTTGGTGGTCCTCTGGATTCTGGGTCTTGTTACCTCGTACACTATGGGCGGATTCATTCATGCCCTCTTGGTCATCGCGGTCGTGGTCATTCTGGTTCGTGTCATTCAAGGTCGAAGCGTATAAGGCCCCTGGAGAGAAGCAGGTGACAAGAACCGTTTCGCGGCGTGTGGCCGGGGTGTGGTCCGTCTGGGTTCCTTGGTCTATCTCGTTTGGCTGGTTCGACGAACCGGAGAGACAAGAAAGACCCGCGCACAAGAGAGACCGCTTCTGAACGCCCCCTCCCCTTACACAAGGCTCCCGTACACTCCTGCCGATCAATAATAGATATTGTCTAGAGTTGTGGATCGCGAATGTAAAGGCGGCGACCCTTCTAGCCTACTTATCTGCTCTCCGCTCCAAATTCATCACCGTTCTTGGCACATCCACGATCTGATTCTCATACGCCTCGGCTGGATGGCGAAGCGCGTGATGGGCGACGCTCTTCGAGTGAAACAGGATCTGTATGGTTTCTCAGTCAGCTTCTACACATCCAACTTTTCAAGACACTGCCTCAACGTTAAAACCCACAATAAATCGGTTCGTTACAAAACCCCTTAAATGGCACACGCGTTGCTATCCCCCAATCGTGGTTTTCTTCTTGCCCATCATCATGCACGAGTAAGGCGAACCTAAATCAACACGATCATATCCGGTTCTCTGAAGCAGCACAGGAGCGTTATGACCAAGCAACAATCCCTCCCATGGACCAGAGTCACAGAGACTGGTTGCATACCGCAGTGCCTGACCGCCGCCCTTGCGGGCCTTCTTCTCACGATGTTGCCCCTTCTCACCGGATGCGGGGGAGGTAGTGGCAGCGGTGATGGCCAGGCGTCGACACCAGCAGACACCGGAATCACCGCGTCTCTCACATGGGATCCGATTCCCGATCCCTTGGTCAATGCCTATTTCGTCTATTATGGTCGGCAATCACCAGGTCACCCGGGTAGCTGCGTATACGAAAGTTCCATGCATGTTCCTGCTGACTCCCCGTCAGCCATTGTCACAAATCTCGAGCCTAATACGCGCTACTACTTTACGGTCAGTGCCTATAACGGACTAGAAAGCGCATGCTCAGCTGAAGCATCGACCGTCACGCCTCCTACTCCTGTCTAAACCGATCGACTAAGCCCCTTCGGTGCCCGCGGAATATTGAAAGCTCCCCCGCGTCATCGGGCGTGCCGGTCTTGGCACACCCGATGAC
>JACAFD010000172.1 GCA_013388555.1 Nitrospirota bacterium
CGTAACCGTGAATACTTCGAGCAGCGGCTCGTACGCAATATCCAATGGACATTGAAAGACCTCGGCGTCAGACGCGTCGAAAATCTGCGCAGCCGAATTCGTGTCATCCTGCCTGACAGTGTTCCGGACCAGTCCCTGATCGACCGGCTCACCCGGATCTTCGGGATCGCCAATTTTTCAATGGCCCACGGGTTGCCGCTCGACCTGGCCAAGCCGGACCTGGGAACGCTCAGCAAGGCCATCATTGAGTCCCTCGGATCGGAATCCTTCGCTACCTTTCGCGTATCGGCGAAACGAGCCGACAAACGTTTGACCCTAACCTCCATGGAAGTCGCGCGGGACGTCGGCGCAGCCATCTGTAAAGGAACTGGGAAAACCGTCAGCCTGAAGGACCCCGACCTCACGGTCTATCTCGAACTGCTTTCCAAGGAGGTCTATTACGCGATCAAAAAGATTCCGGGGCCGGGCGGGATGCCAGTGGGAGTCAGTGGAAAGGTCGCTTGTTTGATCTCCGGAGGGATCGATTCGCCGGTCGCAGCCTATCGCATGATGAAGCGCGGGTGCCGGGCCCTCTTCATCCACTTCTCAGGCCGACCGCTCGTCAGCCGTGCTTCGGAAGAGAAGGTCCGCGACCTCGTGCAGCTCCTCACGATCCATCAATACACGTCGAAACTCTATGTCATCCCCTTCGGAGAGATTCAACGGGACATTGTAGCGGGCTCGCCGGCTCCCTATCGCGTGGTACTCTACCGCCGCGTCATGATCCGCATCGCACAGGAATTAGCTAGACGCGAGCACTGTTGGGGGCTTGTCACGGGCGACAGCTTGGGACAGGTCGCCTCACAGACACCGGAGAACTTGACGGTCATCGAAGAGGCGGCAGAACTGCCCATCCTGCGCCCGCTCATCGGCATGGACAAGGTGGAAATAACAGACCAGGCGCAACAGATTGGCAGCTTCACCGTTTCGATCGAGCCGGATCAAGACTGTTGCTCACTCTTCACCCCGCCACACCCCAGCACCAAAACCAGACTCGATGACATTCAGAAGGTCGAACGGATGTTTGATATTGGCGCGCTGGTGAAGCAGGGACTCGACAAGGCTGAGCTGTCCCAATTCACATTTCCTCTGTAGCGTGATATTCGCTATTGTCCTCACTGCGGCTGAACCAGTTGAGCCTGTGCGAGTGCCTTTTCCTTCACAAGTCGAAAATGCGATTCAAGATCTCTCCTCATCGCTAAAGCGATCACCCAATCCGGCATGGTCGAATCAACCTCGACAAGCAGCTCAAACTCAGCTTGTGTATGGACCCCTCCATCCATGGGGGAGAGTTTCCAGAACCGGCGGTACTGCTTGAAGTCACCCCCCTTCAATTCCGTCAGCAACCCGCTGGGCGGCAGGGTCCTCGTCTCACTCAAGAGGCGCCGTTCCCCCGGAAGCAGGGCATGATTGATCCGAATATCCGTGAACACTTTGCCGTCTTCCTCACGTATTTCCGCCATCCGCATTCGTACGTCGAAGAGCTCAGGCCAATGGGCATAGTCGGTCAGGATTCGCCGAATGATCGCCGGTTCCACTGGGAAGAGAATCGTCGCAGTCGCCCGCACGCCGCCGGTGGGTTCTGTACGAACATCCAACACGACCGGCTCAGCTGCACGACTCCATCCGGTCCACGCAAGCACTAGGCAGCTCATGACGATCATCGCACGCCACAACATGGCGCAAGTATATAGACTCATTGAGTGCCAGGCGAGGACTATCAGTGAGACGTGAATTGTTAAATGCGAAACGTTTCGGAGGAAACGCGTTGGGCTGTCCACGTTTCACTTTTCACCTTTTACCTTTCACGGTTCTTGGGAGCATCCTGCTCATGCGTCGGACTCTGATTGACTCATCCAAACATCTCTGTGCTACGATGCATCGTGATGAAATATTGGTCCTTCCTGTTGCTCATGCTCATCGGGGTGTCCAGTCTCTCAGGAGCGGCTCACGCACAGCCTATGGAAGATTCACGCGCCACGACGGAACAGTCTTGTAGTTTCGGCATGGCAAAGGGAGAGGGTTCGCAGAGCTGCCTCGTCCATTTCCCTACAGGCTGCCTTGTGGCTCATATCCCCGGAACCAACAAACCCTGGACGACCATCTCCAAGGGCGGAAAAACATCCTGCCGATTTGATGACAGGGCTACAGACTGGAAAAGCAAGATCACCGGTTCATGCGACCGTTGCCAATCTGACCATTGCTCGGTCCAGTTTGTCGTCCGCTTTGACTGCTCCCAGCAATCGCACTGACAGGATGCTGAAAAAGTCCGCCAGCGTTAGAGGAAGGTTAAGGTTGAGGCTGGCCATCATGTCCTTAGCTGAAACGATCAAGGCCGAAGCTCGATCCCTGGGTTTTGAGTCCGTAGGAATCAGCCGAGTCACCGATAGCGGGACACCTTCAGCCTTCAGCCTTCAGCCTGACTCTTCCCTTCCCGACCCCGCCGCCCCGTTATCCCATCGCTTGTTCAGCCGTCTCACAGAATGGCTCCGGCTGGGCTATCACGGCACGATGGCCTGGATGACACGCGATCCCAATCGTCGAAGCGATCCGCAATTGGTATTGCCCGGATGCCGATCGATGGTATCTGTCGGCATGAACTACTACACAGACAACCGTGCGAACGAACAGCCTGGAATGGGGCGCATCGCCCGCTACGCCTGGGGAAAGGATTACCATACGGTGATGAGTAAGCGGCTCGCGCAACTCGAAGTAAAGATCGCAACCCTGGCACCAGGCGTCACCACGCGTGCCTACGTCGATACAGGTCCGATTATGGAGAAGGCCTGGGCGCAGCAAGCCGGCCTCGGCTGGATCGGAAAACATTCCAATCTCGTATCGGCCGAATGCGGCTCATGGCTCCTGCTCGGGGAAATTCTGACGACTCTGGATCTGGAACCGGATGAGCCGGGCACAGATCTGTGTGGAAGTTGTACCCTTTGTATTCAGGCCTGCCCGACCGGCGCCATCGTCGAACCTTACGTCGTCGATGCCCGACTCTGTATCTCTTACTTGACCATCGAACTGCGCGGCGACCGCGCGGCTATCCCTGACGATCTCGCTTCTCAAATGGGCAATCGCATTTTCGGCTGCGACGATTGCCTGGATATCTGTCCCTTCAACCTTCGGGCAGACGCGACGAATGAACCAGCCTTTACCCCTACCCCTTTGTCCCTCGCTCCCAGCCTCAACACTCTGGCCGAGGTCAGCGATGAAAACTTTGCCAGTTCGTTCAGGGAGAGTCCCCTCAAACGAGCCAAACGGAACGGTCTCCTTCGAAATGTGGGGATTGCAGAGGAAAACCTCCGCCGACAGACAGGGGGCCGAGCCTCCCAATAGCCCCCCCTTCTTTCTTGCCGGGAAGAGGAGTACGCTGTTTCCAATACTTAGGGTGGTTCGCGCAGGGAGGCTTGAACAACATGCGCCCTCCGATCTTGCTGCTCATCTCGGCCGATCCGTTGGCCAGACCGTTGCTCGAGCAAGCCCTCGACCAGCGCCGCGCCACAATCCTCGCTGCTACCACGACCGAAGAGGGTCTGCGCATCCTGAAAGACCAGGCAGACATCGTACTCGTCCTGTGCGATGAAAGCCAAGGACGGATTGCCAGCCAGGTGATCCTGTCTCAGGCCCGACGTGTCACTCACAATCTTCCTGTGATTATCCTCGCAACAGACGGATCAGCAAAAGCCGCGGTCGAGGCGTTACACCGAGGTGCCAGCGACTACCTTGCGCAACCGGTCACGGCAAAAGACCTCCGGACTGCTATCCGCAACACCCGCGCGTTAGAAGCGCCAGAGTCCCCAATTCGGCTGGGGCAGCCCTCAGCATTTAACCAAATTATCAGCCAGTCGCCTCAGATGAAACTACTGAAACATCTGGCAGCCGAAGTCGCCCAAACCGAGGCGACTGTACTCATCACCGGCGAAAGCGGCACCGGGAAAGAACTGTTTGCCCAGGGCATCCATGCCTCCAGCCCCCGGTCCCAAGGCCCCTTCGTGGCGCTCAATTGCGCCGGTATTCCCGAGCACCTCATCGAATCTGAATTGTTCGGCTATCAGCGCGGCGCTTTTACCGATGCGAAGCGGGCCAAACCGGGACGATTCCAGCTCGCGGAAGGAGGCTCGCTCTTCCTTGACGAAATTGGTGAACTGAGCCCTTCTGCGCAGGCGAAACTCTTACGCGTCCTGGAGAGTCGGCAGGTCGATCCGCTAGGCGATACTCACACCATCCATGTCGACATTCGTGTGATTGCAGCTACCAACGAAGATTTGCCGGCACAGATCAAAGCCGGGCGATTCCGTCTGGATCTCTATTATCGGTTGAACGTTTACCAACTGCGCATCCCTCCGCTCCGCGAACGACCCGAAGATATCGAACCGATCCTGATATCGTTCCTGGAGATCGCCCGACGAGATCATGGTTGTCGCATCAAGGGCATTGCCCCGGCCGCGCTGACCATCTTGCAGAATCACGACTGGCCGGGCAATGTGCGCGAGCTGCACAACGTGGTCGAAGGGCTCACGATCACCTGCAAGGATGAGACGATACAATCGGACCACCTCCCTGCCTTTCTGCGAAACACCCCTTCGGCGGGATCGAACAGAGAGATTGATCACACCTCGCTCTTGGCCTTCGGCCTCTCGGCTCAGGAGCTGGAAAAGAAACTGTTACAGGAAGCGCTGCAACGCACAGGCGGCAACATATCCGAAGCCAGCCGACTCCTCAAGATTACCCGCAACACACTCAGATATCGCATGGCGAAGTACCACCTCTAGCAGGTTGTTGAAAAAGTTCGCCAGCGGCGTTCTCAGCTCGCAAGAATCCTCAACGTACCCCAGAGGGTACGCCTCCGGTTCTTGCTCCGCCTGCGGCCTTGCTGAACGATCTTTTTGAACAGCCTGCCCATGAAAATGTTGAAACAGGCCCCCAACTTTGTTCTCGACTCGACACAATCATCAACATCATCAGATTCCTTTGGCCTTCACCTAAGCTAAGCCTCAGCCTTCCATGATAGCCGGCAACTTTTTCAGCATTCTGTTGGGGGTCGCCCTTGTCTTCCACTGTCTGCTTATCTAAAATGATCCATCTTGCAGGGCTGAGGGGGGAAAATGGTGAAGGGTCTACGGTTCGAGCGAATCGGAAAAAACCGCTACTATAATGTGGTTTTCCATATGGGGAGCAGCTATGTGCCAGTCAGCGACGAAACGCTGGAAGAACTCAAAGCCCAAAGTCTACTCCCGGTCGAGCGGTTTCTCGACTTCTTGATCGACCGCGTCGGCTACTCCTCCTACCTCAAAGAGCAGATCCGTGCAGAACTCAAAGCCTCCGGCGATCCGGTGACGCAGATAACAGTGCTTCAAGGCGCCATCCGCGACCTGTAATCGGTTGCTGAAACAGGCGCCCAACTCGCTCTCGTCTCCACCAGCTTTTCCAAAGTCAGCTCGACGCGGATGTTAGATTCGTTTACAACGCCACCATGATTGCACACTCAATGGATTCGTGTGGTGTGGCGCAGTCACTGGCTTTGCACCCTTTGGGATACCACGGCTAGTCCAATAGGCCAACGGTTTCATGAGCTTCGTTGTGCCAGAAATGTTGGAAAGTCTTTTCCAAAACTTGTGATCGTAGGTCAGCGCGAAATCCAATCTAAGCTCTTCCGCCTCGGCAAGAATCCGACAATCATCGGGGTTCGGATGATACGCCTCGAATTGCGCGGCTCTGGCTTGAACAGCGGCCAGGTCTCGAACGGGATATTCAAGAAACAATGTACTCATGAAACTCTCGTGAAATTCACGCCGATCGATATTTCGAATGTTGCTTACTTCAGAGATAACGGTCTCCGTAAGAATGAAAGTCCCCGGTGTGTAGAACCAGGACCGTAGAAGCGCCTTCTTCTCCTCTGCCAGCAAATCGGTTGGTTCACTAATGCCCGCTATTGCGTCAAGTAGGTATGAGAGACATTGCGAGTCGAGGCCTACGTGCGGTCCGTTTGTACGCTTCATGGCGAATTTAGCTACTGAACATACGGACCGACATATCCGGCTCCATGAATCCAAACAGAATTGGCTCGAGACTTCCTACAAATATTCCTTCCAAGCTCGCTTGTATCTCCCCTCAAGGGGTGGCCTGGCTTGGTCCCCGACTGCGCGCCTTCTTCTTTCCCCCACCACAGAGGGTCTGAGGCTTCCTTCTTCGACTGCGCGCATCGAGGGACCACCGTTTCATCGTGGGGCCTCTGCGAGCAAGGAAGAAGGAGCCTCAGACCCTCAATCCGCCATTTGGCCTTCTTGGAAAAGCTGATTCAGAATCGCGTTTTTCATTTCGGGATCTTTGTAGTACTTGAGCGCCTTTGTAAAATTGTCCATTGCACTCTCTCGTTTCCCCTTTTGGGAATAATACTCGGCAATGCCATGGTAGGCCCGAGGATCTTCGGCGTTGGATTTGAGGGCGCGATTGAAGGATTCGTAGGCGGTCTGCATCTGTTGTTTGCCCAGCGCCAGCCAGCCGATCGCCGAGTGCGCCGGACCGAAATTCGGATCGGCGATAAGAGCCGCGTCATACTCCTTCTGTGCAAGATCCTGACGGCCTCTCGTTTCGTAGAGGCCCCCCAGCGCAAAATGTACTGCTGCGTCCTTGGGGTTCAGGCGCAGTGCCTCCTTGTAGGATTGCAAGGCAGGCTCCAACTTGCCCTGCTCGACGAGCGCGCAGGCGAGGTTGGCATGCGCCACCGGGTCGTTGGGACGCAACTTGATCACTTCGCGATATTGGGGAATCGCCATCTCCAGTCGTCCTTGCTCTTGATAGGACACACCCAAATTAATCCGCGCAGGCGCATAGGAAGGATCGAGTTGCACGGCCTCGCGGTATTCCTTGACAGCCATTTCACGGTGGTTGGCCCGCTCGTGAATCTGGGCAAGAAAATAATGAGGGTGGGCGGACTCCGGGCCGAGGTTGATCGCCTTCTTGTAACATGCAATCGACTGTTCCGACTGGCCTGATTGGGCGAGGAATAACCCCATCACGAGATGGGCGTTGGCCCGCTCAGACTGCCGAGAGACAAATCCCTCAATCCATGCTTTGATTTGGGCAATGTCTTCTGATTCTTGCAGGCACTTCGCGTGCGTGTTCCAGGCTTCGGCGAACTCCCCACGGAGCAGATGGATCACGTTCAGAGCAAACTGGGGTCGAGGATCCCTGTCTGTGCCGCTGGGGAGATGGCGGGCCCAGGCCAGTGCTGCCTGTTGCGCCCGATCCCACTGGCCTTCCAACAGCGCTGTTTCACACTGTGCTTGGTAGTCGATCATCGGGATCGGTCGTTGCTGATTATCTCGTGAGGGTGTCCTCAATGTCCGGCGAGGTCGCCTGGATGCGATTTCCAAGTGCAGGATAGCGAGCCGCAAGTTTTTGTTTCATCAACCAGGCTACCGTCCGGTACGACCAGTGCCCCTTCACACCGGAGCGGAGTCTGGCGATGTACTCGGCTTCTGCATAGTCCATCTTGAAGAGGCACCGCACCTTGAATCCGAACGGCGTTGCGTAGAGCGACCCCTCCGCGCTCGTTTTCTTCAGCTGCTCGATGTCCGAACGGACCGCGTCCATCGCCTGTCGGTACTCCTGATCCAATCCCGCCTGCACGAGCGGCGGCGGCACTTCATAGCCGTGCACAGTCGTAAAGTTCTGTTGAACCTGCTGACAACGCCGATGTCTATGCATGTCGCGCCAGCCTCCGATGTCCATCAGCACATCGAACGTCAAGGCATAACCGCTGCGGAATTCTTTGATAAGCTCGTCGTAGGGCCCTCGTGCGCTCATCGCCACGTCGACAGCCTCCTGTTTTTGCTTTTCTGTCCAGGAACGGACGACTGCGAGAATGTTCCGATAGGGCGCGTGCGAGACACGGTACAGCAAGGTGGTGACGATTTCGTCCAATGGATCGTGGAAGTCGATGAGGTCTACCGGTTCCGGCGCCCCCCAGGCTGTCGGTTGATCCAATCCGGTTCCCCTGAGTACTTCCTTCGCGTATGTGGCGAGGTCCTGGTAGACCGAGGCCTGATAGTCGTTCGACTTCGCATGGCGGGCGAGCGTCGGTGCGAGGGGTTCATACGCTCCAACCGGCTGACCGCACAGCTCGCCCCAGAGGTTGACAGGTGACCGTTGACAGGCATCTTTCAGTTCGTCTCCGATCGCACGAAGCTCCGGCAGCTGTGACGACAACAGTCTGGTGATTTGCTTCTCCAACGTCCTGATACTGACGACTTGCCCGACATTCGTTCTGGCCGAGAGGGGCAACAGATACCGCGTCACATCGAACGCACGGGCGGCAATCGTCCGTTGATAGTCGGCCGGTGTCATCGACTCGGGGCGCGGCTCACGCTCCGAAATAAATTGGGCCAACGGTTGGTGTAAGAGCCGATAAATCTCGGCAAGGCTGCGGAGAATGCCGTAGTAGGCGCCTTCTGTCTCTGACCCCCGGACGGAATCCGGAATGAACCACCCACCGGACGCGAAATTCTGATACCGGCTCGATTTTGCCTGGCCATCCCACAAGGGCTCGTCTTCGAGTCGAATCGCGGCGAGTTCGGAGATGTTTTCGAAGCAGATGATGACATGACCAAGGTCGGCAATCGACGCATGGCCGTAGTCGAAGTAGAACTGATCCCAGAACTTTTCCGATGAATGTCCATGGACCCAGCGGAGGCTGCTCTCGATAGAGTCGGGCGAACGGCTGTAGCGGGCCAGGGCGTATGCGGATTTCTCGGGCGGCAGCGGCGCGAGCGCGATGACGCGGCGAGTCGATTGGTCTCCACTCATGACTCTTCCTCAAATGGTACGTAGGCCGCGAACTATACGCTCGCACGCCGGTCGGCGCAAGAAGGCATGGCGACTCTCACGGTACGACATTCGCGGCGTGCAGGAATCTCAGCACTCGTCGTGCGTTGACTTGCCGGTACCCCGCCGCTATAGTCCCGATTTTTTGCTATTGCCCCTGAATAATATGGATTCGATCAAAGGCATCAAGGGCGTCAAGGATATCCTTCCCGAGGAGACACCTCGGTGGCGCCTTATTGAAGATACCGTGAGGCGCTGGGCACTCTCCTACGGGTATCAGGAGATCCGTATCCCCATTTTTGAACTGACTGCCCTCTTCGCCCGGAGTATCGGTTCGGCGACGGACATTGTCGAAAAAGAGATGTATACCTTTCCTGACCGAGACGGGACCTCACTGACTTTGCGCCCGGAAGGGACAGCGGGCACGGTCCGCTCCTTCATCGAGCACAATCGTGCGGCTGATCCACTCCCACAGAAGTATTTCTACATTGGTCCGATGTTCCGCCACGAGCGGCCGCAGGCAGGGCGCCTGCGGCAGTTTCATCAATTCGGTGTGGAATTCTTCGGTACTTCGGACCCTCGCGCAGACGTCGAGGTCATTGCGCTACTGTGGCGCCTCCTATCAGATCTGGCTCTTCCAGACCTGACCCTCGAGATCAATAGCCTTGGAAGCTCCGATGA
Source organism: Nitrospirota bacterium (assembly GCA_013388555.1). Lineage (GTDB taxonomy): Bacteria > Nitrospirota > Nitrospiria > Nitrospirales > Nitrospiraceae > Palsa-1315. The sequence continues at coordinate 9,550 of JACAFD010000172.1, forward strand.
CCGCGCTGCTTACAAACCATTCTTGCGCTCCTTTCTCTCACAACAACAAGCTCTTCTCTGTGAAAACTGTCATCGTCGTATGGACACCAACCCCCTACGGGTATTGGATTGCAAAGTGCCTAGCTGTCGAGCTGCGACCGAGTCGGCTCCCAGACTGACGGACCACCTTTCTACTGAAGCCCGTCAACATTTCGACCAGGTCCTCTGCGGTCTTGTCGCTCTTGGAGTCCCTTATCAACTCAATCCTCGGCTAGTCCGCGGGCTGGACTACTACTGTTTAACAAGTTTTGAAATTACGTCCACCCATTTAGGAGCTCAGAACGCGGTAGGGGCAGGTGGTCGCTACGATGGCCTCGTAAAGACGCTTGGAGGTCCCTCTGTTCCTGCTGTAGGATTCGCGCTTGGGCTTGAGCGTGTGTCGTTAATGTTCCAGAAGACTTCCTCTCCCTTACGCGACGAGTGCCTCTATTACGTTGCAGCGTTCGGAGAAGAAGGGAAGAAGTGCGGGTTGGTCCTTCTCGATGAACTCAGACGAGCTGGGATTTCCACCCAGTGTGACTATCGCGCCACCACTCTCAAGGCTCATCTCCGCCAAGCCGATCGCGCAAAGTGTCGTTATGCTATTCTCCTGGGCGATGATGAAGCATCTCTTGGATCGGTCATCCTCCGTAATCTCGAATCGAAGGCTCAGGAAGTTCTCCCTCTCGAAGGGCTTGCATCGATTCTTAAAACTCGGACGTTTCCTGCATAAGAAGCTCACTTTTTAGTATTGACTTTGGAATTGAAACCTCGTAGTCTCCCCCATGGTTTTATTCATAACTAATTGATTGTATTGAATTGTTTTATTTATAACTATGGCGGATCGAAAGCTGGGCCTTCTGTTATCCACACCCCCGTCTCACCCGAGTGTTGAGACTGTCGTTGAGTTGGCTCAGGCTGCGTTACGTCGAGGAATTGAGGTCTATCTCTATCTGATTGATGAAGGGGTGAAGACGGCTACGGACCAGCGCTATCTTAACTTGATTGATGCTGGAGTGAAGATGTCTGTCTGTGCTTATGGCTGTCAGCGGCACGGAATTCCAACGGTTGTTGTCGATTCAAGAGCCTCTTTATCCGGGCTCGTCGTATTGTCCGGGATCATTGATGGCTGCGATCGCTTTCTTGCCTTTACATAAACCGTCTTTCCTATGCGGCTGGTCTTTCTATGTCAAAACGGATTGTTGTCGTGATTTCCGAAGATCCCCGCTCGACGGCTCGCCCCGTTGAAGCACTCCGAATTGCGTTGGGACTTTATGCTGGTGACCATAAGATGACTGTTGTTCTCCTTGGTGATGCTCCGCTTCTCCTGAAGGAAGACACAGACGATATCATTGACGTCGATATTCTTGAAAAATATCTTCCTTCCTTTAAACACCTCTCTATCCCTTTTGTCGTGGAGCCAGGAACTGCGGTGGATACTGGAGGTAATGGCTTTTCCGTGACAACTCTTCCGGTAGATGACATACGACAGTTAGTGAGGTCGGTTGATAGAAGTCTCGTTTTTTAAACGACCTGGCTGTGATTTTATGGGTGCAACACTCTATCTTCTTCGACAACAGCTTGAAGATATATCTCCATCACTCTTTCGAGTAAGTGATACGGAAAAGGATTTTGTATTTGTTGAGCACTTAGTATCGGCGACCCCTTCTTCTAGAAAAGAAGTCGTGATGAAACCTGAGAGGATGGAGGGTGGTAATGCTCGGCAAATATTGACATATGACGATCTTGTTGAACAAATTTTTTCATCGGATCATGTCATTGTCATATAGGTGCGTTACTGGCTCTTCTCTTAGGTTATTGTGTAATAAACGAAGATCGTCGTAGGAGTAGGAGTAGGAGTAGGTTTCGTGGATACTGTGGATTGGAATTAAGATATTGAATTCATTTGACTATCGCGAGGCTACGCCTGTGGAGAAAATTGGGGGTTGACTCTGGGTATTCATTGTATGCAGAGTTCCCAACCTGTGGCGATCCAGGCAGGAGGTAGGATCATAATCTCCTGTAGTCTGCCAATTCTTCATAATTTTGAACGAAAGATCATCAGAAGTCCCAGGTTATCAACAGGTGTGAATAAATCTGTGCATGAAAAATGATGTGAAATTATGAGCATGACAAGCGAATGGCAGGACGCCTTGGCCTATATACAAGGGAAGGTTCCGAAGCAAGTGTACGATACGTGGTTTACACCGATTCACCTTGAGCGAATTGAGGGATCTACAGCTCAACTTGCTGTTCCCAATAAATTTTTTGGCGACTGGTTAAGTCAACACTACGGACCTCTCTTGGCCGAAGCCATTTCTCACACTCGAGGTGGAGAAGAGACTGCTATCACCTTCGTCATCTCTCAGAAACAGACACACAAACAATCTGAGGCCGGTGGGGATACCTCGACTACGGGTCGTCAGAACACAGGGGTAAGGCCAAAGCGGGGAATGCTGCTCAACCCCAAGTATTCATTCAAGAATTTTGTAGTAGGTGCGGGAAATCAATTTGCCCATGCTGCCTGCATGGCGGTCGCCGAACAACCAGCGAAAGCCTATAACCCGCTTTTTATCTACGGGCAGACTGGGCTAGGGAAAACGCACCTCTTAAATGCCATCGGAAATTATGTCGCTGAGCGGAGTGATCTGAGGATTGCCTATTTGACGACAGAGCAGTTTACAAACGAGGTTATCAACTCCATTCGATACGACAAAATGCCGGATCTGCGGAAGCGATATCGTCATATCGATATGCTGATGATCGATGACATTCATTTCTTGGCAGGAAAAGAACGCACGCAGGAGGAATTCTTTCACACGTTCAATGCCCTCTATGAAGCGCATAAACAGCTGGTGCTCTCAAGCGATCGCTTTCCGAAAGACATGCCCGATATCGAGGAGCGGTTGAGGTCACGGTTTGAATGGGGATTGATTGCCGATCTCCAGCCGCCGGACGTTGAGACACGAATTGCCATCTTGCGGAAAAAGTCCGAGGACGAGGGCGTCACGTTGCCGGAAGATGTCATCCAGTTTCTTGCCACAACGATGAAGAGCAACATCCGCGAGCTCGAGGGTTCGCTGGTGCGTCTCAGTGCCTATGCCTCGCTCACCGGCCAGACGATTACACTGGAGATGGCAAAGAACGTCCTCCGGGATCTGATCGGCAGCAAGAAAAAGATCGTGTCGATGGACGATATTCAGGAGACAGTGGGTGCGCGCTTCCACGTGAAAATCACAGACCTGAAATCCCGCCGTAGGAGCAAGACGCTGGTACACCCGAGACAGATTGCCATGTATCTCTGTCGGGAGCTCACGGATTCCTCGTATCCCGAGATTGGGCGGCAGTTCGGAGGCAAAGACCACACGACGATCATCCATGCCTGCAAGCAGGTGATTAAAGCGAAAGACAGCGACAGTACATTGTGTGCCACCTTGGACAGCTTGAGGGAGCAGATCCTGCGAGCGTGAGCGGTGTTGCTAGAGGGGAAGAGATGATGAAACTGCGTATGGGACGAGCTGAGCTCTTGACGGGTCTCCAGCGGGTTCAAGGTGTCGTTGAGAAGCGCAATACGATGCCGATCCTCTCGAATATCTTAATGGAGGCGAAACAGGATGGAGTTGAAATTGTCGCCACCGACCTTGAAATCGGTATGCGCGGGCACTACAAGGCGACTGTGGAGAAACCCGGGGGTGTCACAATCTCGGCTCGGAAGCTCTACGAGATCGTAAAAGAACTAGCGGTCAGCGACATCGAAATCACGTCGAGTGAGAATAATTGGACGACGATCCAAGCCGGTAAGAGCCAATTTAAGATCGTTGGACTTCCCAGTACCGACTATCCCGCGTTGCCCACGATCGAACGGGAAGGGCTTATTCCCCTTGCCGGGGCCGGCTTCTTGGAGTTGATCCGGAAGACGCTCTTCGCCGCCGGTGACAATGATGCACGCTACATTCTCAACGGTCTGCTGGTGACCCTTATCTCATCGGAGAAGAAAACGATTATACGATTGGTCGGCACCGATGGACATCGGTTAGCGGTTGCTGAGCAAGAGGTTGGAAAGCCAGGCGCCAAGGGCGCGCCACAAGAAATCAAAGCGATCATTCCGAAGAAGGCGGCGCATGAGATGCAGCGTCTTCTCGAAGAAGGCGGCGAGGGTGAACCCTTGATCGGATTCACCAAAAATCTCATGATCTTCCGGAAGAGCGGGCTGTTGCTGACCTCGAGGCTTATGGAAGGTAATTACCCGAATTATCAGCAAGTGATTCCTAAAGAGAGCGGCAGGAAGATAGGAGTCAATCGTAACGAACTTGAAAGTGCGCTACGCCGTGTCTCCGTGCTGTCCCGCGATAAGGCAAGTGCGGTGAAAGTGTCGTTTGCCTCCGGACAGCTGACCCTCTATTCCAGCAATCCTGATTTTGGGGAAGCGACCGAGGAGCTTCCGGCACAGTACGAGGGGGAGACGCTGAACACCGGGTTCAACGCTCGCTACTTGTTGGATGTCCTCGGGGTGATGGACGGAGAAACGATCTCTCTCCAAATGGACAATCCGCTGAGCCCCTGTTTGATCCAGGAATCAGACAGTCCTGAGTTCAAGTGTGTAGTCATGCCGATTAAAGTTTGAAGATATTCGGACCTTCGCGAGAGTTAGGAGACTGATGGCTAGTAATGACAGCGAGACCACGCCGAAAACCGACAGCTACGGCGCGGATCAAATCAAAGTATTGGAAGGCCTGGATGCCGTTCGGAAGCGACCGGCGATGTACATCGGGAGTACTGGTGTGGACGGTCTCCATCACCTTGTCTATGAAGTCGTCGACAACAGTGTGGATGAACATATGGCAGGGTTCGGCGAGACGATCGAGGCGACGATTCACATCGATGGCAGCGTCACGGTCGTGGACAACGGCCGCGGTATTCCGACGGGTATGCATTCCACCCAAAAGAAGTCAGCTGCTGAGGTGGCGCTGACGGTCTTGCACGCCGGCGGCAAGTTCGAGCAGGGGGCCTATACGGTGTCCGGCGGACTCCACGGCGTTGGAATCTCAGTGGTCAATGCTCTCTCAGAATGGCTCGAGCTGGAGATTTGGCAAGACGGCCAGGTGTTTGAGCAGCGTTACGAACGCGGCAAGTCGACTGGTCCCCTGAAAGTGACGGGTAAAACCAAGCGTCGTGGGACGATGGTCACGTTCAAGCCGGACGAACAGGTTTTTGAGACACTCGACTTCAGTTTCGACGTGCTGGCTCAGCGATTGCGCGAGCTCGCCTTTTTGAACAAAGGGCTTGAGATCACCCTCAAGGATGAGCGGAAAGAACCGGTCAAAGAGCAAGTATTCAAGTATAAGGGCGGGATTGTGTCGTTCGTCGAGCATCTGAACGAAGCCAAGATGCCGCTGCACAAGCCTATCTACGTGCAGGTGGAGAAATCGGAGATGGTGCTCGAGGTGGCACTCCAATACAACGACAGCTACTCCGAGAACCTGTTTTCCTTTGCGAACAACATCAATACAAAGGAAGGCGGCACACACCTGGTAGGCTTCAAAGCAGCCCTCACCCGCACGATCAACACCTACGCGAACGCCAATGACTTGCTCAAGAAAGATACCGAATCGCTCACCGGTGACGACGTGCGTGAAGGGCTTACCGCTGTCGTCAGTGTCAAGGTCCGGAATCCCCAGTTCGAAGGACAGACGAAAGCCAAACTGGGCAACAGTGAGGTGAAAGGTATCGTCGAGTCCGCGGTCAACGATGCACTCGGGACCTATTTTGAAGAGAACCCGACCGTGGCTCGAAAGGTCATTGGGAAAGCGATCGACGCAGCGCGCGCGCGTGAAGCCGCACGAAAAGCGAAAGAGCTTATCCGACGCAAGAGCGCGCTCGATGGGGGTTCGCTTCCTGGCAAACTGGCCGACTGTGCGGAAAAAGACCCGGCGTTGAGTGAGCTGTACATCGTGGAGGGTGATTCGGCCGGCGGTTCTGCGAAGCAGGGACGCGACCGCAAGTTTCAGGCGATTCTTCCGCTGAAGGGCAAGATTCTCAACGTCGAGAAGGCGCGTTTTGACAAGATGCTCTCGAGCGACGAGATCAGGACGTTGATCATGGCGCTAGGAACTGGCATCGGCCGCAAGCGCGAAGAGAGTGAAAAGGCTGACAAAGACGCATTCGACATCAGCAAGGCCCGGTACCATAAAATCATCCTCATGACGGACGCCGACGTGGACGGCAGCCATATCCGGACCCTGCTTCTCACGTTTTTTTTCCGGCAGATGCCGGAGCTGCTCGAGCGAGGCTACATCTACATCGCGCAGCCGCCGCTTTTCAAAGTGAAGAAAGGCAAGACGGAACGGTACCTCAAAGACGAAATGGCATTGAACGAACATCTGGCCGACATCGCCGTTGAGGACGTGGAAGTGTATATGGAAGGAGCACAAGGGTACGTCACCGGACGCCGGCTCCTGCCCATCCTCAAGAAATTGATCGCCTTCGAAACATTGCTCGGACGGCTTAACAAGAAACCCCACGAGGCCAGCATGGTGCGGGCCTTTGTGTGTGAACCGGGACTCGATCGCGAGTTACTCAAAAATCAGGCGGCACTTAAAAAGGTCGTTGCCAACGTAAAGAAAACTCTCACGGTGGTCTATCCCAAGCTGACAACGACGTTGGACATCGTGGAGGACGAAGAACATCAAACGAACAAAGTCATATGCCATCTGCAAGCCAACGGGGTCGCCCATAGCTTGACGGTGACGCACGAGCTCGTCGGCTCCGCCGATTTCCGAGAGTTGCAGAAACTTTCACCGTCGGCGATCGGCCTGGGCCGGGCGCCCTACAAAATTAAAACCGACGGTCAAGAACAGCTCCAGCCCGCGACGGTCGAATTAGTCAAGGCGATTCTCGATAAAGGCAAGCAGGGGCTCAGCATCCAGCGCTATAAAGGTCTTGGCGAAATGAACCCGAATCAGCTCTGGGAAACGACGATGAATCCGGAAGTCCGGACACTGTTGAAAGTCAAACTCGAAGACGTGCCCGGTGTTGACGAGATCTTCACCATCCTGATGGGTGATGAGGTCGAGCCCCGACGAGACTTCATTCAAGCCCACGCGCTCGAGGTTAGAAACCTAGACGTCTAGTGAAAAATTGGCTTGTTAGGATGCTCAAAATTATCATCCAGCAAGGCCGCAGGCGAGCGAAGATCTGAGGCGTACCCTCTGGGTACGTTGAAGGTTTTCACGAGCCGAGAACGAAGCTGGGGATCATTTTCAGCATCCTTGGAGAACGAGATGCCACCTGATGAACGATTAGGACAGATCGCCATCGAAGACGAGATGCGCTCATCGTACCTGAGTTACGCGATGAGTGTCATCGTTGGCCGGGCGCTCCCCGACGTCCGTGACGGGCTCAAGCCGGTCCATCGCCGGATTCTTCACGGCATGAACGAAATGGGCCTCGCGTCGAACCGGGCCTACCGAAAATCCGCCAAGATTGTCGGCGAAATCATGGGGAACTATCATCCCCACGGTGACAGTGCAATCTACGACACGCTCGTTCGGATGGCTCAACCCTTCAACATGCGCTATATGCTCGTGGACGGTCAGGGCAACTATGGATCGGTCGACGGTGATCCGCCGGCGGCCATGCGGTACACCGAAGCCCGCCTGACCAAGGTTGCCGAAGACATGCTTGCCGATATCGACAAGGAGACGGTTGATTTCGGACCGAACTACGATGAGTCGCTCGTCGAACCACTGGTGCTCCCTTCGAAAATCCCGAATCTTCTCGTCAACGGCGCCGGCGGTATTGCGGTGGGCTATGCCACCAACATACCGACCCACAATATCGGCGAAGTGGTCGAGGGGCTCCTCCTGTATCTGGAGAACCCGGACATCACGCTTGCCCAGCTGATGAAAAAAATCCCAGGCCCCGATTTTCCGACCGCGGGATTCATCTATGGAACGGCCGGCATCAAGTCTGCCTATGAGAGCGGGCGGGGTCTCCTCACCTTGCGCGCAAAAGTGAAGACTGAATCAGATGAACGCACGGATCGTGAACGGTTGATCGTTACGGAGCTACCCTATCAGGTTAATAAATCCAAGCTGATTGAAAAGATTGCCGAGTTGATCAGGGATGAACGGATCAAAGGGATTTCCGATCTGCGTGACGAATCCGATCGGGAAGGCATCCGTGTTGTCATAGAGCTCAAACGAGGGGAAATCCCGCTCATCACCTTGAACAATTTGTATAAGCTCACGCAACTCCAGACGACCTTCGGGGTCATCATGCTTGCGCTGGTGAATAACCGGCCGGAAGTGTTGACTCTCAAGCAGATCCTGCATCATTTCATCGAGCACCGGCGCGAGGTCATTGTCCGTCGGACCGCGTTCGAGCTACGCAAGGCTGAAGAGCGAGCCCATGTCCTCGAGGGTCTCAAAATCGCGCTTGATAATCTGGATGCGGTGATTGTCTTGATCCGGCGGGCGCAATCGCCCGATGAAGCCCGAGTCGGCCTGATGCGGCAATTTGCGCTGAGTGAAATCCAGTCGAATGCCATTTTGGATATGCGGCTCCAGCGGCTCACGCAATTGGAGCGCAATAAACTCATCGAGGAATATAAAGAGGTCTTGAAGCAGATCGAGCGTCTCAAGTCTATCCTGGGCAGCGACGCCCTGGTTCGTTCGATCGTCAAAGACGAGTTGATCGAGGTGCGTGAGGCCTACAAGGACAGCCGCCGCACGCAGATCGTGAAGGAAGAAGCGGAGATCACACTGGAAGACATGATCGCGAATGAAGAAGTGGTCGTGACAATCTCGCACGCCGGGTATATCAAGCGTAACCCGGTTACCCTATATCGGGCACAGCGGCGTGGCGGCAAGGGCAAAATCGGGATGGGGGTCAAGGAAGAGGATTTTGTCGTGACCCTTTTTACCGCGTCTACGCACGAGTCGCTTCTGTTCTTCACGGACGCCGGGAAGGTCTATTGGTTGAAAGTCCATGAGATTCCTGACGCCGGGCGGGCGGCCAAAGGCAAAGCGCTGGTGAATCTGCTGGCGCTGTCAAACGATGAGCAGGTCACCGCAACGGTGCCGGTCAAAGAATTCCGCGAAGACCAGTTCGTTGTGATGGCGACCGCCCAGGGCATCGTCAAGAAGACCGAGCTCTCGGCCTATAGCAATCCACGCCAGGGCGGCATTATTGCGTTGTCGTTGGATAAGGGGGATCGGCTCATTAGTGTGCATGTCACCGACGGCCAGCGGGAAATCCTGTTGGGTACGAAGAAGGGCATCACAATCCGCTTTAAGGAAGACGACGTCCGTCCTATGGGGCGTACGGCGCACGGGGTGCGCGGCATTACGCTGGAGGAAGGCAATGAAGTCATCGGCATGGAGACGATCACCCCGGACTCGACCACCCAAATCCTCACGGTTACGGAGGGCGGCTACGGAAAGCGCACGCCGGTGAACGAGTATAGGGTTCAGGGGCGCGGAGGGAAGGGCATCATCAGCGTGAAAACCACGGAACGCAACGGGCTGGCCGTTGGGTTTCTTCAAGTCCGAGACGGCGATGAGATCATGCTGATGGCCGCTCACGGCAAGGTGCTTCGGTGCAAGGTTGATGAATTTCGTGAGATTGGCCGTAACACTCAGGGAGTTCGCATCCTCGAACTTGAAGGCACAGGCGATCGGGTTGTGGCCGTTGCCCGGTTGGCAGAAAGTGTTGAGGTGCTTCCCGAGGAAGGCGGCGGGTAACAGACACTCGCGAGATCGCCCGCTTTGTTCGTTGAGCGCAGGCCTTCCATGCACGAGACGGATTATTCCTCCCCAACGCCCCATCTTCGATCCAGGCCCAAAAAGCCCATGGACACGGTCGTCAAGTTGGGCCTTGGTGTGCTAGTCGGATGTTTTACCCTGATTTGGGGCGGGATGTATCTGACCCGTCCCGATCGATCGATCCCTCCTTTTAGCGTCGGAGCGCAAGAAGAGACAGCCGTCGCGATTCATGTTCCCGACGAGACGAGCGACGAGGAGATTGAAAAGCTGATCGAGCGTTTTCGCAAAGTCGGTCACGAGGGGAGAGCATTCGAGCCGATGAAGATCCATCCAACGACGCCCAACAATCCAGGTGATCACTACCGCCGCCTTACCATCTACATATTTTCCGATAATGCCTGGACAGAGCCGGTAACGCTGCACAAGTACCTGACCGGGGAGGACCGTGGCGGATTTCAAAGGTCCTTGCGTGGCTTGTACCGGCTGACCGAATCGGAAGAAGAAGGGCGTATTGGTCCGTTGCCGGATGGTCCGGAGACACAGGCGATGCAAGCGGATGTCCGCCAACTCTTTAAGGGACCGCTCAGCCGGCCTTTGGCCCCTGTGGTTGAGCCAACCACTGCACCATGAGCTGTGCGAGGCGATCCCGGAGCAGCGGGTCCTGGATGGTGGTCACATGCGCAGAAATTTCCGCTATCAGTGCTTCGCTCGGTGGTGAAATGGTTGCACGAGGGATTTCGGGTGACGCGGACCGATGTCCGGCCTCCGGTAGCTCCCCCACCCGCAACACAATGTCGGTGATAAATTCGTTGCCGGCCAGATCGTTGAGTTTGTGAATGAGTGACGGTTTGAGGAACGTGAGCTGATGTAGCCAGACACTGTTGTGGACAAGGAGATAGAGTTTCTTATAGCGAATCTGATCGGGCCATGTATTTGAGGCGATAGGTTCTCCGACGATAGAACCCCAGTTTCGACGCAATCGGTTCTCAACCAACTTGGATTCGAGACCCAAGCGACGAGCCAACCCTTCAAGGATGCTGGATACAGAATCGATGCGACCAATGCCGCGCATAGGGGCATCATAGCAAAAGCCAGTTGGAAAGTCTGAAGGTCATCAAGTCAAAGCTCTCCGAAGATCTGAAGACTTTGTGACGTGACGACGTTAAGACTCCGGTGGCGAGACGGACCAATGGTGCAGCAACAAAAAGAGAAGAGCGAAAAAGCCGTCGTTACGAATCGCAAGGCCTACCACGACTATTTCATTGAAGAAAAGTTTGAAGCGGGCATTATGCTCCAGGGGACCGAGGTCAAATCCATCCGAGAAGGGCGCGTGAACCTCCAAGACAGTTACGCCAGTGTGAAGGGCGCTGAGGTCTTCCTCCACCACTGCCACATCAGTCCCTACAGCCACGGCAACATCATGAATCACGACCCCCTCCGAACGCGGAAACTGCTCCTCCACCGCAAGGAGATCAATAAACTGCTCGGGAAGACGCAACAGCAAGGGCTCACACTCATCCCGCTCCGCATTTATTTCTCCAAGCATGGTCTTGCCAAGGTAGAACTTGGGCTGGCCAAAGGTAAGAAGCAGCATGATCGACGAGAGTCCATCAAGACGCGCGAAGCCAGCCGTGAAGTTGAGCGGGCGATGAAAGAACGAAAGTGAAGCAGGCCGGTCCTCTCACCGATTGTGGGGACAGGGGGTGGACACAAGTGACGCGCGCGCCGTCAGAAGGGCCTCGCTCGACGGGCCCAATTGAGCAATCCTTGGCCACCTCGTGAACGAGTGACGGCAATCCGACAGCCTCCATTAAGCTAAAGCTGACAGGAGAGAGTGGCGCCGGTTGCCGCGCTCCTGATGGTAGGGAGTGGAAAAAGGTGAATTGAGGACGGGATCGATCGGGAGATGATTAGCCGATGGCTCCTGCGCTGCCACGGCTCTCTGCGACATTCCCAAAGAGAGTGAGCACGGTGCCAATGCGGCAGTAATGTGGGCTGACCGTAACCAATTCGCCTTTATGGGTGAAGAAGTTCCCTGCGGTTATGCGAACTTTTCTCCGTTGCATGAGGCAGGCTTCGAACACCGTGCGTCCAGTCCTTCGGTCTGCCACGGTGACCGAAGGAGGGTCGTCGTGGGTTGCCGCGTCGCTGGTCTTTACGTTGATAGTGAAACGGTTCGCACTATTTGCCGAGAGTGTATTCCGTCTGATATGGCCGACGCGGGTTCCCTGCTCATCATACAGGTCCATCGTCAGGATCAACACCAATGGATCGGGTTGCGCTTCCAACACCAACTGCTCCTTACCTTGTAACTTGACGACGCCGTTTGTATTTCGAAACACATTTGAGCCGACGTGTAGCTCAAGGCCCTGTTCAGGCTTCTCGATGTCAATCAGTTCCGGGGAGTCTGCGGTGCCGATGGTTTTGATTTGGAGCGGATTGTTCATGTTCCACCATGTGCCTATAGACGAGAAGAAGAACCGACGACCGAAGAATCCTCTTTCCTGGTGGCCCGTCGACTTGTTTTCCGAAAGGTTGGATATAGGGTCGTCTCTGTCAAGTCGTGTGTGCACAATGGGTGCACGGCCCGAATGCTCCTCCCGGACTCGTTAGTAATTGAAAACCGAAAAGTCCTTGTGCTACCCTGCTAGGTCAATCCCGCGTCATGAGACAGATGGTCCCATCGTCTAGCCTGGCCTAGGACGGAGCCCTCTCAAGGCTTAAACACGGGTTCAAATCCCGTTGGGACCACCACCTTGTTTTTGTTACGTATTTTGCCTCCCGGTTTAAGGAACATCCGGATGTTCCTTAAACCGCTTTCTGCTCTGTGAGCGGTAAGCTCAACAATCGGTTCGCGCGCTCTTCATAAAACGACACCACCTGCTTCAACCGCGTAGGCCGAATCATGGTGTAAATTTGGGTCGTGTCGATGCGCGCATGCCCGAGCAAGGCCCGAACCTGTTCCAAGTCATGCTGTTGCTCTAGGACCTCCATCGCGACCCCATGACGCAGATCATGGGGTTTCAGCATCGGATACCCAATGAGCCGCCCATAGGTTTTGCAGAGCCGCCAGATATTTTTGCCTTGCATCGGTGCTCGACTCTTCCCAACGGTTCGCCGTCCCCACAGAGACCAGAACAGCGGGGTCTCCGGCCCGATCTGACCCATCGCGAGCGCCAACCGTTCGACGTAGGCATGGAGATACGTCATCACGCTTTCCGGCAACGGAATGTCCCGTGTCTGCCCGCCTTTCACGCGTACCCGCCGCAAGCCCCAGGTGGCGTCGAGGTGTTGCACCTGAAGTGTTGCCACGGACTCGCGCCGCATCCCGGTGTACCGCATGATCAGAAAGATCGCGATATCACGAGGCCGCTGGCGTTGCTGGGCCGCGGCGATCAACGCATCCATGAGGGCCGGTGTCGGCACTTGTCGCGGTGGTTCCATTCGATGCGGTGGTCGGTCCATGGTCGCGATGGGATTCGCCTGCAGCACGCCCCGCTTCACGAGCCAAGCACAGAAGCTTGACAGCGTGGATTGTCGTGAGCGCATCGTACTCAGGGCAAGATCACCGCTAGCCATCTCGTCCATCCACATCTGAATCGAGGACACCGTGAGATCAGTGGCGCGGGCCACCCGTCCCTGTTGGGATTTGACGAACATCAAAAACTGTACGAGCACCCAGCGATAGCTTTGCACCCCTCCTTCCGTTTTGCCGCGCTGTTTGAGTTGGTACAGACAAAACTGCTCCACGAGATCCACTAACGGTTGCGTCATGGCATTGCCTCTCCGGCCCCTGCCACGACCACGACTTCGCCGGGGGAGAGTATGCGGAGGTACCATCCACCCGTCAAGCGGGGTCGGGAGCCATTCGCAACGGTCTTGTGTGAGCGATTCCGTGTCCATCATCCGTTCTCTGGCCGTATGCGAAATCGGGGGAGTCTGACGACACCCCCGAACCCCCTTCTGCGCTCGCGTCAGCACGCCAGCGTCTCTTTGGTGGCAGCGCGGCGCGACAGAGCATCGGGCCAGCCTTCCTGCAACCTTCCAGGCCCGCCCGCTGCGAGGTGCGCCGCCCCGCGACTCGGATTGCTCCCTGCCCCGGAGGTGGTGGGGGGCAGGGAATTGAGTGTTTATCGGACGAGCGCTTTCAGTTGCTCCTTCTCCAGACTTGCGCCGAATTCCCGTTCCATGCGGTCTCCCATCTCCTGCCAGGTCCTTCCGGCTCCCTTCATCTCCTTGAGCACGTGAAGTGCCTTTGCCAAGGAGCGGTCCTCGGTATCTTTCCCGCGCTCGTTCCCTCCCCCAAGGGTCCTTGCTATTTTCCGACATACAGACGTCACCAGTGTTCCTTGGTTCAAGGGTTCTTTCAAGGGCATGATTGGGTGTTTCAGGCGGCGGGGCCTATCCCAGTAGGGACTTTTGCAACCGGGACATCGGGCTGGTTTTTTGGGGCGACGAGGCCACCAGGCCTTTCCGCACCGATGACAGACGTGCTGGCGCAGTGCTACGGATGTCGCATGTCCCGATGCGAGTACTCTCTGAGGAGCAGGATTGCTGTCTAATCGGTTGGAAATAGTCATGATCCGTTGCCTGGAAATTGCGCCCCCGTTTTACCAGCCGGGGGCTGGTCGGCCTGCGCGCGGCCGGCAGTGCCGCCCGGCGCGCGAGTCGAGCGTGCCCCAAACCTAGCCTTTGCGTTTCGCTGCATATAGGTGCTGACTTCCTGTAGATCAAACCGTAACGCGGTCCTGACCCTTGTCGACGGAATCTCGCCGTTGCGAACCGCTCGCCGGATGGTGTCCGTACTCACGCGAATGTAGGCGGCGAGTTCTTTGATCGACAAATCCGATGTCTTCATAGGCCCTCCTTGGTTCACACGTTCTCCCACCCTACGCCACCCTACACCGGAGATTCTGCCCCGGGAATTAGGCAGACGTATGCTGATGTATCCAGATGTGCTCTCTCGTGCGCATGCCATCGCGCTCAGGTGATCAAGCCTGCATCCGCTTAGCGTGAATACGAGCGTAAGGCAAAGAAGAGGAAAATGGAATTAGGCAGTAGAGGACAGCTGGGGACAGTACAGGACAAATAGTCCTCTCTTCTGTAACGGATCGTTGATTTTGTGAGACAGCGGAGGAATGTGGTTGCCTCGACTCGCAGCGTACAACGAGACGAAGATCGCTCATGCATGAGCAAGGAGGCCTGCAATGGTTATGACGACGATTTCATCGAAATTTCAAATTGTGATTCCCAAGGAAGTGCGGGAAAAGCTGCGTCTCACTCGGAAACAGCGGCTTCACGTCATGGCGAAAGGCGGGATCATCACCCTGGTGCGGGAAGTCCCCCTCAAGTCACTCCGTGGAGCGCTCAAAGGGTTGTCCAAAACCGACTTGCGGGAGAAGAAGGACCGATCATAACGGTACTGTTGAGATCCCTTTTTCATGGAAGGGGATGCTCCTCTAGCTTATAATGCAGTTATTTCCTTCTGCGGAGGGCTACCATGGACATTATGACGGCACCCCATATCGCGATTTCACAAGACGTAGCCGGCGGGAAACCTCGGATCGCAGGACACCGCATTACCGTGCAGCACATCGTCATCTGGCATGAGCGCATGGGGATGAGTGCAGATGAGATCGCCTCCAACCAGGGATTGACCTTAGCCGATGTCTATGCCGCGCTGACGTACTACTACGATCACCGCCAGGAGATTGATGAGGCCATCTTGGCTGATGACTCGTATGTCGTCGAACTTCGCAAGGGGATCAAGTCCAAGCTGAGCGGCAAGATCGGTGGCTGAGCGGATCAGGTTTTATATGGACGAGCATGTGGCGAAGTCTGTAACAGAGGGATTACGCAGGCGCGGCGTCGATGTGATTACGGTGCAAGAATTGGGGTTACAGGCAGCTGAGGACCAACAACACCTGCAGCGAGCGACTCAAGAAGGCCGCGTTGTGGTCACACAGGATACGGACTTTCTTCGTCTGCATGCAGCAGGGGTCTCTCATCGAGGCATTGTATACGCGCCTCAGCAGACACCGGTTCCCCATATGCTGAGAGCACTCATGCTGGTCCATGATGTCTTGACCGCCGAAGACATGATTCAACACGTCGAATTTCTGTAGCAGCAGTCGGAAAACTCTTTCTTCTCACCCGAAAAAGCACAGGGTTCCAGGCACCAGGTTCATCACATAGACAAGCGGAAAACCGAATGAAATTTGAGCTCTACACGGATGTGGCGCTAAAGTGCGATGTGCCAGAGCATCGTCTCCGTCGTGGCGACATCGTGAAACTCGTGGACCATCACGTGGCTCCTGATGGAACAGAGGGGTACTCTATCGAAGTCTTCAACGCACTGGGCGACACGATTGCCGTCACCAGCGTGCCCGCCTCCGCCCTCGAAGTCCTCCGCCAAGACGAAGTGCTCTGTGCCCGCCCCCTCTAGGGGGCTGGTTGACCTTCCCCCCGAAAACTAGACCATTGGCTTGGAAGTGCCACTGTGCTGAGATGGGGCCCACAGGAGGGGGCCATGACACGGAAACGGCACACGGAGGAACAGATTATTGCAGTGCTCAAGGATGCCCAGGCGGGCATTGGAGTCCCAGAGCTCTGTCGCAAGCACGGCATCTCGGATGCGAGGTTCTATAAATGGCGAACGAAATATGCCGGGCTCGAAGTCAGCGATGTGAAGAAACTCCGCCAGCTGGAACACGAAAATCGGCGCTTGAAGCAGATGGTGGCTGAGCAAGCGCTGGACATCCAGGCGCTGAAGGCCCTTACCGCAAAAAACTGGTAAGGCCCAAGGCGAAGAGGGCGGCAGCTCAGGAGGTTGTCGCACGCTTTGGGCTCAGTCAACGACGGGTGTGCCAGTTGGTGGACGTCGATCGGAATACGCTACGCTACCAGAGCCGCCGATCAGACGACCAGAGACTTCGGGCGAGGGTGCGCGAGATGGCCGAGGCCAAGCGCCGGTATGGCTGTCCACGGATCTATGTGTGGCTACGTCGGGAGGGGTGGTCCGTCAATCACAAGAAGGTCGAGCGGCTTTATCGGGAAGAAGGGCTCTCGCTGCGGCGCCGGGCGCGAAAGAAGGCCACGGCGGTCCCCCGCATCGAGCGACCGCTGCCCACCGAGCCGGGACGCTGGTATGCGATGGACTTTGTGCATGACCGGCTCGTCAATGGTCGGCGCTTCAAATGTTTGACGATGACCGATCCGTACTCGAAAGAGGTGCCGGTGATTGAAGTGGATATCTCCATTGGGGGTGCCCGGGTGTGTCGGGTTCTAGATCGGCTGTTTCTCACGCGACCATTGCCGGAGACCGTGATGCTCGACAACGGCCCTGAATTCGCTGGCACCGCCTTGGATGCATGGGCCACTCAGCACGGCGTGCACCTGCAGTTCATCCAGCCGGGAAAGCCGGTGCAGAATGCATTTATCGAGAGCTTCAACGGCACGTGTCGGGATGAATGTTTGAACGAGCACTGGTTTCTGACGCTGCAGGAAGCCCAGCTTGTGATTGAAGCCTGGCGACAGGAATACAATAAAGAGCGGACGCACAGCTCCATCGGGGATGTAACGCCCATGGAATTCATCAACCACCATCATAACCGGCCCCAGGCAGTACAGGAATCAACTTCGTTGGCCGTGGTGTAACAAACGGGGGAAGGTCAGGATGACGCATCTTCTAAAGAATCTCTTAAAACTCGGTAAACTATTTGTGTGGAATCGCGTAGGACGATCTCGAGGACCCCACATATGATTCCGATAAGACAGCAGTCGTCATTCAACGCCCGCTGAATGACCTGCAGTTTGTTAGAAATCCGGTCTCGATACAGAGATGTGACTTGCGGGTCAGGTCGACCACCCTATTCTAATCCTTCGATCGGCTTGCCTTTCGGCGCTTCCATCTTCTGCAAGTACTTTCCGCAGGCTAGGCCCAAATGATATCATATGGATCGTGATTCGATGATTGAAGGAGCGGTTAATGATTGCGATAGTAATAGGAATGGTAGGTGTAGTGCTTATCGTAACAACTAGTTTGAGTCATGCCTGCGACTGTGTGGAACCTCACATGGACGTAAACTACTCCCGCGCAACTCACGTCTTCTACGGCGAAGTCACGGATGCTGGGACATACGGGACGCCGAGGAAAGGAGCAACCTTCAAAGTTTCCCAGTGGTTTAAAGCTCCCAAGCAAGATCCCTTAGCCATTTCTCTTGCTGCGGGAGAAACGGATTGTGATCTCTACTTTCGTGTTGGAGATAAGTGGCTTATTTTTGCGAGTGGTACACCTCTGAAAGCAAGGCAGTGCAGTGGCTCCCGACTTCTCGAGCAGAGTACAGAAAAGAAATGAGCCCTGGGAAGGTCGCTGCCTAACCAGCGGGTGCAGCCAACGTGGTTCTCTGCTCTGTCCTCACGGGCGCGCGTCCGCATAAGCGCGTGGCCGTGCAGCCCAATTCTATCTTCCGGTCAAGTACATCATCTGAAGTGGACGTCATGCTAATGTCGAGCTTTCTTAGATTCGGGAGCTGTTCAGGATCGTACTCATAAAATTGACAGTCCTACGAGTGACATCACGCTTCAGGTGGAGTAAGTTACTTTCTTCACTATCCAAAACATTCGCACTCGCTTGGCGTTCGCTCTAACGCATCGCGCGCGTTTGTACCAATTGTTCCTGACGTCAAACAATTCGGGGCGGTAGTATGGCGAGACGGCTTGCTCATTCGATGTTCTACTGTTTCCAACTCCCAGCTCATCGCAGGTTTCTGAAGGCCTCAGAACGACTCGAGCTGGTGCAGCGTGCCAAACTTCAAGGCTATCTCCAGGCTAGTCGTCACACCCACTATGGAAGAGCGAAACAGTTCGACCCAACGTGGGGCTACGAACGGTTTTCCAGCGAACATCCGATAACCGACTATACCTATTGGGAACCTCACATTTTGCACCAGAGAAAGAGTCGCGAACCTGTCCTCACGGTGGGGGACACTCCTTTTGAACCAACAAGTGGGTCCACTTCTCCACGGAAATGGATTCCCTTCCCCCCAGCATTTACCCAAGAGCTGTCGCTTGCCGCGTCAACCTGGTTGGTCGATCTGACACGTCGCTACCCTCGATTGTCTGGAGGGAGACAGTACTGGTCCCTATCGTGGCTGCCAACGGAGCTGCGCCAATTGGGAGGTTCCACTGACGATACCCGGGTGTTGCCGTTTTGGAAAAGACTGATGCTTTCGACTATACTCGCAGTCCCAGGCGCAGTCGGTACGTTACCCAGCAGTGAAGCCAGCCGGTTAGCCACCATGACATACCTGGTCGCATGCCGCGACCTCCGCCTATTGTCGGTCTGGAGCCCTACGTTTCTAACCCAGTTGATCGATGACATTTCGCGCTACCGGAAGCAGATCGGGTATACACTACGGAAAGGATGTTGGCCCGGCACTCCCAATATGGGTGGCATCTCTCCTCCTTACTCTCCCAGTGCTGCCACGTTGCTTGATAATTGGGATACTGCCGTTTCACCAGAGTTTCTGGCGAAACTGTGGCCCGAGTTGACGCTCATCAGTGCCTGGGATTCTTCAACCTCGGCAACATGGGCGCACGAGGTACGAGGCTTATTTCCTCATGCGTCGTTCCAAGGGAAAGGTCTTTGGGCGACGGAAGGTGCGATAACAATCCCGTTCGAAGAGAGGTACCCCTTGGCCTTCATGAGCCATTTCTTCGAATTCCGTCTGCTTGAATCAGAGGAGATCGTGCCTTCATGGCAACTACAAATTGGTCAAAGGGTTCAACCGATCCTGACCACGGGATCCGGGCTATGGCGATATCAATTGCAGGATCAGCTCGAAGTCTCTGGATTTATGAATGAGGTTCCCTGTTTACGTTTTATCGGCCGCATCGGGGGATGTGACTTCGTCGGCGAGAAATTGGACACGCAGATTGTGACAACCGTACTGAACCAGCTCTCCGTCAATTTTCAGATCAGATGCATCACGCTCGTGGCTTGCAGGGGAGCGGAACGACAACGCCCACGGTACGTTGTCCTGGCGGAGGGGAATGAACAGCTGCAAGCGAAAGTTGCAAGCACTCTCGAATCCAAGCTATTAGAGCTCCACCACTATCAAGTAGCGCGAGAGCAACACCAGCTCGATCCCGCTGGCGCCATGGTGCGCAAGGATGCGCTACAAATATACTCACGTCTGGCATCGGTCGCAATCGATGGAAATCGGAAGATAGAGGCCATCCTCCAGATCAAGGAGAACCTCCTTCGTGACGAAGCTGTTATCAATACGTGAGCGCGATGGGGCGCTCATCAACAACTGGTACATTGCATGCTTGGCCGACGAGCTTGGGCCGCGGCGCACGCTGGCCAGAACGATCTACGATACTCCCCTTGTCCTGTTCCGTGACGAATCGGGGAGGCCGGCATGTTTCCCTGACCGATGTCTTCATCGACATGCCCAGCTCTCCAAGGGCATCGTGTGTAACGGGACACTTGCTTGCCCGTATCACGGTTGGACCTACGCGGGAGATGGTCGCCTGACGGAAGTGCCTTCGAATGGCCTGTCACACCTTGGAGAGGCTTCCTCCTATCGTATTCAGACGTTCCCTGTCGTCGAACAAGACGGGTGTCTATGGGTGTGGATGGGTGAAGGAGCTCCAGACCCAGCCTCACCCCCTTTTCGGTTTCCCCACCACAATGACCCTGCCTGGTGTCAGTATTTCATGATTACCGACTTTGAGAACGAGGTGCTGAATCTTGTCGAGAACTTCATGGACGTCCCCCATACGGTTTTTGTCCACTCAGGCTGGTTTCGCCGGAGAAGCCGCCAACCGGTCCCTATTACAGTGGAGATGGAGAACGGGTCGGTTCTTGTGACCTATCAACAACCTGGAGACCGTATTGGGTTTAGCAGTTATGTATTGAACCCCACCAAAGAAGCGATGCTGCACACGGATCGATTTATCTTCCCCAATATCACACGAGTCGACTACACCTTTGGCCCGTCAAGTGGCTTTCTCATCATCAGTCAGTGCACGCCAATTGGGACGCTCGCCACACGCGTCTACACGCGTATTCTCTATCGCATATTGAACCAGCGCTGGCTCGCCACAGCGCTGAAATGGTTCATGCAGTTCTACACTCGCCAAGTCATCGAACAAGATGTTCGCATCATGGCAAACCAAGGTGCCAACTTACGGCAATGCCCCGATTACCAGTTCCACCATACCGAAGCTGACATCCCTCACAGAGCCATTGAAGAACTTCGTTGGCGAGGCGCAACAGACCCCTCATCCGTCTTCATCGCTTCCTCTATTACCAAAGGCACGCTGTGGATTTAGCAGAACTGGTAGCCTCCTGGCCGCTAACGTCGATCGCCTGTAACGCGGACAACCCTGACCTACTGAAATACCTCTCGAACTCTCCGATTTCGGGTCGGACCATTCGTCTTCGATACGATCGTAGTCCAGATTTTTTCAAGCTGTTGCACTATCAAGCCGATCGACACGTCACGTTTATTTCGCGGAACTCCGGAGGAACCGTTACCGGAATGGGAAGCGTGTCGGTACGCGAGGGGTATCTTCACGGCGCTCCAACCCCCGTTGGATTCCTCAGTGATCTTCGCATCAGCCCAGACCGAGGGATTGCTCTCAATTGGCATCGATATTATCAACAGCTGCTCGAGCAGAGCCACACCCTCAAAGAGCTCGACGGATGCAGCCACTTCGTGACCGCCGTGATCGACAGCAACGCGGTGGCCCAGCAGTCATTGATCGTCCCGAAACGAAAACCCGGCTACACTTATGATCTGCTTGCCAAGTATGTGATGGTGAATATTCTGGGGCCCATCCCTTCTCTCTTCCGTCCAAGAGACTCGAAACCTCCTCCAGGCTACACCGTGACGCAGGGGAGCGCTGACGATCTCGATGAGCTCACGGATTTCCTTGAGCAACAGCATCGTTGCAGGCCTTTCGGATACTGTTTTCGTACCGGGGAGCTGGAGAGGCGACTGCGCGTATGGGACAGCCCCTCTGCGAGGTTCGCCCTGAATCAATTCATCATCATGAGGGGTGCCCGCGGTCGGATTCGAGGCTGTCTGGCTCCTTGGGCGCCAACCGACGCGAAGACCACGTTTGTCGACCGATTTGCTTTCAAAGTTCGATTACTGCGGCTAATCGGACGAGTCCTCACGGGGATCAAGTTTCCAAAGCACGGACAAGCGCTCAGAATCCTGTACCTCACACACGTCGAGACGGACCTGACGCTTCCTCTCGCTGAAAGACAGCGCGTATTTCGAGCGATGCTTGATCACGTCGTGGACTCAACGCGCAACCGCGATTGGCATATCCTGGCATTTGCCGACTTTGTACAAGATCCGCTGGCTACAGACCTGGCGGAGTATGTGACGTATCGTGTCCCTATGGCTCTCTATCAGGTCCGTTCGAGTCGACCGGAGCCTAGGGGAATCGCTTCGCCTTTCGGCGCGGTTTCACCGGGATTCGAAATCGCGCTTGTCTGAATCAGAAATAGGTTTTCCTAATGGACGAAAGATCGGCAGGGAGCGGTTCGGGACACCGAAAGATAAGAAGATAACGGTACCACAGGGGCTGCGTCTCCTTAAGATCTGTGAGGGCGTGGGCGTCTTGCCAGGGAGCGGCAGGATGTCGATGGTGCGTCAGATTGTAGTTGAAGTTGAGAAACAGCCAGCGAACAAGGAGCGGCGCACGAAGGTTGTAGGCACCCTCGACACGATCCAAGGGGGTTCTGAGGTGGTAGATCCATTGCAGCGACGACCACGTGAAGGCAAACGCCGCATAGGCCACGCTGAGGACCGTCCAATTCCAATCCAACAATAGAATGGCAGAAACCCAGACGAGCAGGCCTACAGCCGCTTCTACGCGCAACCGCATCCAGTCGCGAGACGAAAACTCGGCAAACGCCAGAAAGTAGCCGTTCATAGACTTGGCAGGCCTGTTCAATCCGAGCCGATACCGATAGGGGATAAACGGCAGAAGGATACTGGCGACAAATGCCCCAAGCCAGATGCCGCCCAAAATGGCGAAGTAATACAGCAAAATCTTCCTTGTAGGGCTTTCATCCGGAAAGATGTATTCAGCGATTTCGGCGCGCGAACGGTTCCTGACGTGATGCGCCTCATGGTTCACCCTGAACAGCGTATAGGCCGTGCCGAAGATGGTTCCCTCGATCACTCCCAGCGTCCAGTTCGCCCAAGACGTTGGATGGCCTTGGTCATGAAAGCATTCATGCATGACAGAGAACACGCCTTGCATCATCAGGCAAAACAGGATAAGAACCACACCCTTCCACAGTATGCTGCTTGGCGAATGCAGAAACGAGATCATGATTGCCCAGGCGAGGACGTGGCCTGTTCCGATCAGGAGGTTCATGGTCCCATAGTTCATTTTCACGGTCAGCTTCTGTTGTCCGACGCCACCGTTGGCGATCGACGCTGAAAGATTCTGGCGGTTCATGCGACACCTCTCACATCATGACGCCCCCGGTGCAGCGAGGGACCAGTGGCGACCCCACGGGTTCCATGAGTACGCGAACGTTTACCCTCAAAGCCCAGACA
>JACAFD010000027.1 GCA_013388555.1 Nitrospirota bacterium
AGTTCCTTCACGTCCTCGCCGTGATTGCCCTCCCCGTTCGTCAAGCCGAAGAACCGCTCCTTCAGGATGGGGTCCCGGCCATTCCACAGGGCCAGCGAGAAACACAAGCGCTGCTGGTCGTCGGAGATCCCGGCGATGCCGTCCTCGCCCCAGCGATAGGCGCGCGAGCGGGCCTGATCGTGGGTGAAAAAATTCCAGGCGTCCCCGTTGGGGCTGTAGTCTTCGCGTACGGTGCCCCACTGGCGCTCGCTTAAATAGGGACCCCATTTCTTCCATGCCTCCTTGCCGTCGCGCGCCTCCTGGAGGCGGCGAGATTCATCGTTGATCTTCTGAGCTTGGACATCTTTTGCTGAGTCGGCCATGTTCAGTCTCCTCCGATGATTTTCAATATTTCTCAGGGATAAACCGTTTGCCCTTCAACGTCGCCTCGTCATCGTATTTGCCCTTGTTCGATCGTTTGGGTATCTTGATTTTTTCACGCGGCAGCTTTTCATAGGGAATCAGCGACAGCAAATGGGTAATGCAGTTGAGGCGCGCGCGCTTCTTGTCATCCGACCGCACGAGATACCAGGGCGCATGTTTCGTGTCCGTGGCCTCCAGCATCTGGTCGCGTGCGCGGGAGTAGTCGTACCACCTCTCGCGTGACGGCAGGTCCATGGGACTGAGCTTCCACTGGCGCAACGGATCCTCGACGCGGGCCTCGAACCGACGCTCCTGCTCCTCGTTGCCTACCTCAAGCCAGTACTTGATCAGGATGATCCCGGCCCTCGCGATGTACCCTTCGACAATCGGGGCGAGTTCGAGGAAGGCTTCATACTGTTCCTTGGTGCAGAAACCCATGACATGTTCGACCCCGGCACGGTTGTACCAGCTGCGGTCCCAAATGACGATTTCCCCGGCCGCCGGGAAATGCGCCATGTAACGTTGAATGTACATCTGGGTCTTCTCGCGGTCGGTAGGTGCTGGGAGCGCCACGAGACGGAATATGCGTGGACTCACACGCTCCGTGATCGCGCGAATCGTGCCGCCCTTCCCGGCGCCGTCGCGGCCCTCGAATAGCACCATGATGCGTAGTCCTTTCGCTTTCACCCAGGCCTGAAGGTGACAAAGCTCAGCCTGCAGCCTGCGCAGCTCCTTCTCGTATTCTTTGCGCTTCAGTTTAGAGTGCCCCTTGTCTTCCTTTTCCTTGTCTTTTGACATCACCTTCCCCCTCTCTGCTCATTTCGAATCTGCGGACTGATTACCCTCCACACACCTCCCTATCACTCACCCCGGTCCCTGACCGGCGAACAGCACCACTACAGAGCGCGCCTCGGCCCGATAGCTATAGCCGGAAATCGGCGGAGCGGTTTGCCACGAGACAATGTCCCGGGGCGAGTCGAGCCCTGTATCGATCCACCGACGCCAGGGATCAGCGCTGCCGTTGCCGACTGGAGGCAGCTCGAAATCAAGCGGCTCCCAGTACGCGTTCAGAATCATATAGAACAGGCGCCGTTCTCCCTTTAACTCCGCGCTGACCGCCACACTATGCGATTGCGGGCTCCAATCCGGCTGCCAGAGTTTGACTCCGTGCCAAGATTTATCCGCTTGCTGGAGCAATTGAGTCAGACTCATACGCCGGCGCTCGTGCTCCACGTCCCGCAAGATCCGTCGTTCGTTGAGCAGCGTCACGAACCGATGCACGTCCGCGTGTTTGGCGACCAGCGCCCAGTCAAACCAATTGATATCGTCGTCATGGCAGTAGGCGTTGTTGTTGCCGCGCTGTGTACGCCGCACTTCGTCGCCCATGAGGATCATAGGCAGGCCCAAGGAAAGTAGTGTGACGGCCAGGAAGTTCTTCACCTGCCGGTTTCGCAGCTTCTCTACTACCGGATCATCCGTCGGTCCCTCGACGCCGCAGTTCCAGCTTCGGTTATCATCGGCTCCGTCCCGGTTCTGTTCGCCATTCGCCTCATTGTGCTTATGGTCATAGGAGACAAGATCGTTGAGCGTGAACCCATCGTGACAGGTCACGAAGTTCACACTCTGCTCCGGTTCGCGCTCCTCGTGTCTATACATCTCCGGGCTTCCGACCAGGCGGTCGGCAAAGCGCGCCAAAGAACCCTCTTCACCACGGAAGAAACTGCGCGCATCGTCACGGAACCGGCCGTTCCATTCTTTCCAACTGTCACCGATGAAGCTGCCCACCTGGTAGAGCCCGGCCGCATCCCACGCTTCAGCAATAAACTTCACGCCCGCCATTGACGGATCCGTTTCGATATCCCACAGTACCGGCGGGTTCTCCATCACCGCGCCCGACTCGCCCCGCGAGAGGATCGACGCGAGATCGAACCGGAATCCGTCCACGTGCATCTCCTCGACCCAATAGCGGAGACTGTCCACGATCATGCGGCGAACGATCGGATGGTTGGCGTTGAGCGTGTTCCCCGTGCCGGTGTAGTTGGCATAGCGCGAACGGTCCTGCTCGAGGATGTAGTACGTCTTATTGTCAAGACCGCGGAAGCTCAACGTCGGCCCGCGGTGGTCGCCTTCCGCCGTGTGGTTGAACACGACGTCGAGAATGACTTCGATGCCCGCCCGGTGCAGCGCCTTGACCATGTCGCGAAACTCGTCCACCGGGCCGAGCGGATCCTGGCGCGAGCTGTAGGCCGGATGAGGCGCGAAGAACGAAACCGGCGCATAGCCCCAGTAATTGATTCTTCCCGGCGGACAGTCCCGGGCATCGAACTGGAACACCGGCAGCAGTTCGACCGCCGTGATGCCGAGTTGGTGGAGATAGGGTATTTTCTCGATCAGGCCGGCATAGGTCCCCCGTCTGTTCTCAGCAACGCCCGAGCTGGGATGGCGGGTGAATCCGCGCACGTGCATCTCGTAGACGATGGTCCGGGCGGAGGGCCGTTTCAGCAGCGCATCACCTTCCCAATCGTACGCCGACGGGTCCACCACCACGCTCTTCATCGCCGTCGCGGCATTGTTGCCTTCCTGACTGGCCGCAATACGGTCGTAGCTCTTTGGGACAACAACGCCACGGCCGTAGGGATCGAGCAACACTTTGTTGTGATCGAAGCGCGTTCCCTGCCCTGGATCGTACGGGCCGCGAGCGCGATATCCGTAGAGCTGTCCTGGCTGAACATCAGGTACGAAGACGTGCCAATAATGGTACGTGCGGTTGAACACCGGATCGAGGACGATCACACTTGCCGCCTTTGGATCGTCCTGGTGATCGAAGAACAGCAACTCCATACCGGTGGCGTCACGCGAGTACAGGCTGAAGTTGACACCACCGTGACCGACGGTCGCGCCAAGAGGTGAAGAATTGCCGGTTGTCTGCATGGTCACATTCCTCTAGCTAAAACACTCTGCTTCGGAACCTTGTCACGC
Organism: Nitrospirota bacterium; assembly: GCA_013388555.1. Classification (GTDB taxonomy): domain Bacteria; phylum Nitrospirota; class Nitrospiria; order Nitrospirales; family Nitrospiraceae; genus Palsa-1315. Next base: position 3,382 of record JACAFD010000027.1, read on the forward strand.
CGGATCCGTTCGGGGGCCATAATATAGAACTAAGTGGCCAAGTGTCAGCACATTTCGGTCACAAAAGTAAAAAGCCCCCCCCTCTTCAGGGGGAGGCATCCTGGCAGATCTTTGTGACCGAGGTGTGTTGGCACTACCGCTACGATAGTCAGGAGCAGTTACCCTTCCTATGGCTTCACCTCTTCAACGACATGGGAGAGATCCTTCGGATACAGCACGATCTCGATGCGCCGGTTCTCCGTCCGTCCACCCTCCGTGTCGTTACTGGCCACCGGCCTGGTATCCGCAAAGCCGACCGCCTCAAGACTCTCCCGACTCACACCACCCTGCTGGATGAAGAATCGTACGACATTCGTAGCCCGCGCGGTGGACAGCTCCCAATTCGTGGGAAACTTATCCCGGATTTTGACACCGATCGGCACGTTGTCGGTATGTCCCTCAATCCGGATTTGCTTATCGGTGACGTTCTTGAGGACATCGCTGACTTGCGTGAGGACTTTCAGTCCGTCCGGTTTCACCTGAGCCTGACCGGAGTTGAACAGCACCTTTTCGACCATGTTGATCGTGAGCCGATCGCGAACCTGCTTGATCGTGATATCACCTCGTTCGATTTCAGCTTGCAGGGACCTGCTCAACTCCTGCTGGGTCCTGGTCAGCCGCTCAACCTCGGCCGCCTTGGCAGCCCGCTCTTTCTCCAAACGCTCCTTCTCAGCGGCAAGCGCTTCCCCGCCTTGCTGTAGCCGAGTGACCGTAGCCTTCTCGGCCTGCAGTCTCTGTTCCAGATCATTTGCCTTAGCCTCCATTTCCTTCCGGCTGGCTAAGGCCTGATTCAGGTCTGCCGTCGTTCTATCAAGATCGCGTTGGGTGTTAGCTGAGACAGTCTGGGCAGCCAGCAGATCATTCGAAAGCTTGGCCTTGTCCGTCTCAAGCCCGGCTATCTGCCCTGTTGCTTGCTTCTTATAGGCATCGAACTCCCCCGCCGTCTTGGTTAAGGCCTTCTGTGCCTGTTCGAGCTCCGTCAGAGTCGCCACATGGGTGCCTTTCGTGACGCACCCTACCAACATTGTCCCGCAGACTAAGATGATCCCCAGGATTCTAGCTATCATACGTTCCCTCCTTCTTCTGGCATTATCCAGTGAGCAAGAAACCGGCTATACATTTTCAAACAGATCCAGGATGTCCGTCGACGATATGCTTCGGCGAACAATCCTCAAGTGCTTGCCACGTAGATATTTAGCGACGGTAGCACGTCCTGTGCCATTACACTGCACAGGAGAAACAGAACCCTCACATAAGAAATAACTTGTTTTCACATCCGCCAGGGGGGAGGACTTCAAAAGAAGGACAATCCATTGAGGCGTTTCGGGACAACCGATTTCCGACAGACTGGGGATTACTGCTACAACCAGTGGGGAACTCTAAGGCTTAGGTCAAGGCTGAGAAAAACAGTATCTGATCTTCGCTCAACCTTGACCTCAACCTCAGCATACTTCGCTCGCTGCCGCCGCGCGGTCGGCGAGCACGACGGCTTGCTCACGGTGAATCAATCCCGCCGGAATCGACAGGTCTCCGTCGCGCAGGCGGGCAAGCATTCCAGCCTTATCGCTGCCGGTAACCAGCCACAGAATGCATCGGGAACGATTGAGGATGGGATAGGTCAATGTCATCCGGCGCAGTCCCTGGTAAAGTCCGGTCAGTGCGACATCGGTGTTGGTCGCGTCGAGCACGGAGTCGCCAGGTACAAGTGACGCCGTATGGCCGTCAGACCCAAGCCCGAGATGGACCAGATCAAGCACCGGCGGCGAGCCGGCGAGTTCTTGAAGCGTCGCGGCATATTGTGCGGCAGCAGCCTCCAAGTCAGAGACTTCGACCGGCATGGCATGTATGTGATCCATCGGCAGCGGCGCGTGTGTGAGCAGACTGTCGCGCAGATGCGTAAGGTTACGATCCGGGTGCCCGGCCGGGGCCACTCGTTAGTCCACTTGCACCACATGCACCTTCTCCCACGGCATGTCCTGATTTGAGAGCGCGCGCAACATCATCCGGGGCGTGCGGCCGCCGCTCACGGCCATGATAAAGCGTCCGCGCGCGGCCACGCCTGACCGAGCCTTCTCTGCAATCATCGAAGCCGCCGCTCGGGCAACTGAATCGGCGCCGGCCAGCACGTCAATCTTCATGAGGTGCCGTCATTGTTGGAGCGTCTCTTGCATCATGATTGTTTATCCGCGATCGGTTTATCCACGACCGGATAGACGCCGGTCAGGCGCGCGATCAGAATGGCGACAAACATCACACCGGCAATCATCTCCAGGATTGTCAGAAAGCGGGATTGCACCAACGCAGGAGTAACATCGCCGAATCCAGCAGTCGTGAGCGCCACGAAACTGAAATAGATCAGTTCCGCCATGTCGAGAGCCTTTGGCGTTCCCCCGAACGCATAGGCGCCAGGGTAGAAGTACTGTGTCACGCCATGCAGTTGTGCCCAGAAGATGGCGACCAGTATGTATGCAGCCACGGCGCCGTACAGCTTGTCCGAGGTCATAAAGTCCCGTCGGAGTACATAATGCAGAAGCCTGGCGAGGATGAATACGTAGAAAACGGCGTTGAAGCCCCAGGTCAAGACGAGGTACCCGGGCTGGCCCGACTCCAGCGCCAGGAATCGAAAGACAATCGCCGGCAGAACCAGGATCACAGCAATGACAACCATTGACCGCGAGCGCCCCGTTGCCGCAACCGCGGTCAAGAGAATGGTGACGTTGATGAGAAACAGTATCACAGGGCCGTGAGTGGTCTCGCTCAGGAACGGCAGCGCGACAAGCAGAGCGAGCAGCGCCAGGAACAGGAAGAAGCAGCGCTGATCGAGTATCTTTGCTGGGGGCATGTTCAGCGTTTCGTTCCCCATGACACATGATCCTTCCCGTTCGGCCTCTGCACGTGAATCAGTCTGCTCTCTCTCTCTTCCTTACTCAAGCGGGACGGGCGTGACGAGCGAGACAGGCGCGACTTTAAGTTCGAGATGCGGGATTCGTGATCCGGGATTCAAAGCGCGCATCTCGTATCGCGTATCCCGTATCGTGCATCCCCTCTCGCGCATCCATTCTTGCCCGTCCCGCCTGTCCCGCTCGTCGCGCACCCCCTTCCATCTCTTCTACAGCACAGATGAGACCCGGCTATAAGCCGGAATGGCCAGCAACGGGCAGACGCACTGCCGCAGCACTTGTTCGCTCGTGCTGCCTCGCAGGGCGTCGAGAAAGCCTTGTCGCCCCTGGTGGACATGACGATGAGATCGGCCTCCATCCCGTGAGCGGTCTGCAGAATCACCTGTGTGATATCGCCCTTCTCCGACATCTTCGTCCATTCCCATCCCGGCAACTCCGGACAGCTGACCTCGGGCATCTCACTGCCGTCACCCACATGAAGGATGGTGAACTGACCGGTGGGACAATTAAGCCGCAGCGCGATCCGGACAGCGGCCTGAATCGCGGGCTGTGCCTTCGGAACCAGCGCGACAGGGATCAAGATGTTCTTGAGCGACACGGAACCGTCCTTCAACGACACAAACCCTTCCACCCCTGTGGGGATGAAGAGCGTCATCTGATGAGATTTCCTGGCCACAGGTTTGGCGACGGAGCTTTCCAGCCATAGGACCCGCCCTTTGTCCTGTTGCGTGGCGAGGACAATGAGGTCGCTGGGCTGGTGCTCAAGAAACCCCAGCACCGCTTTCACCGGATCCTTGTCCTGAGCAACGACTTTCTTGATCTGAATGCCCAGCTCCGGCACGGCAGACTTCGGGCTGTCTTTCGGCAGCATTCCCCACCGCTCGAGTGTCTGCCTCACGCCGGGAAACTCCGTCCAATTCTCCTTCCAGTCCGGCGACACGTGAAAAATGGTGAGCGTGGCCTTGGCGACCAGCGCGGCTTTCAATGCGTGGGCGAAGGCGGTTTCGCTGGCTGCGCTAAAGTCGGAAGGGTGAAATACGTGCTGCAGAATCGGCAGGCTCTGAGGCCTCTTGCCCATGAAGCTCCTCCAGTTCGGTCGAGCAATTTCTAGCACGTGATCGATCGAAAAGCCATGCCTCCTGATGGAGCCACCAGTGGCTCGTCTGAATCAACGGGAGTCCAGAGGGCGGGTAAGGGTCCCTCCTCGAATGCTGTGTCGTACGATCGTTAAGATAGGGGGGTTTCCATTGCTAAAACTGTATTAATCGAGTATGTGGATCACGCATCGACTGTACGTGAAGTTGGGGGCTGTTGCACCACTTTCTATGGTGCCGGCAGCACATGTCCAACATTTTCCGTCTGGGACTGGTGATATGGACAATATTACAGACTTATTTGCGCTGACCAAAACAACCATTACCAACCTGCCGATGTTAGTGCGTTTCATGATCGCGCTCACCCTCTTTCTATTGGTTCCAGGGATCAGCGAGCGCTTCAAGATTCCTGGCATGGTGGGCTTGATCCTGGTGGGGATGCTCGGAGGGCCGAACGGCGCCGACATCTGGCCCGACAATCCGGTGATGATGACCGTCTTAGGAGAGATGGGGGTGCTCTTGGTCCTGTTCTATGCCGGCCTGGAAATCGATCTCGCCGTGTTTAAGCGGGTGGGCGGACGTGCCATCTCTTTCGGCCTGGCGACGTTACTATTGCCGCTCTCGGCCGGGGCCGGCTTGGGTTATCTCATGGGGTATGACCTCAATGCCGCCATCCTGATCGGCTCGCTCATCGCTTCGCACACTCTGCTCGGCTTCCCGATTCTGCAAAAGCTCGGTCTGGCCGGCCGCGAACCGGTGCTGGTGACCATCAGCGCCACCATCTTCACGGACATCGTCGCGCTACTGATCCTCGCGGTGTGCGTGCAGATCCACCACACCGGTTTCGACGAAGCCACCCTGGCGCTGGAGATCATCGAAGTGGTCGCCTATGCCGCAATCGTGCTCTTCGTGGTCAGCCGCATCGCCGATTATCTGATCCGCAAGACTTCGGCCGGCCACGATATGCACATGCTCGCGCTGCTGCTCATCGTCGTCGTGTGCTCGCTGCTGTCCGAAGTGATCCATCTTGAGCCGATTGTCGGCGCCTTCCTCGCCGGCGTGGCAACCAGCCGATCGCTGCGATGCACGCAGACGCGCGAGCATATCGAAGTGATCGGCAATACCATCTTCGTCCCGGCCTTCTTCTTCATGATCGGCATGAGGATCAATCTCGGCGAAACTCTTCGCATGCTGTGGGATAACCCGCTTTTCTCGGCAGGACTGCTGCTCGGCCTGTTCGGCGCAAAATTTCTGGCCGCCTGGAGCGTCGGCTGGCTGTCAGGCTATTCCGTCCTCGATCGTCTCAACATGTGGTCGCTGACCCTGCCCCAGGTCGCCGCCACCATTGCCGCCACTGTCGTCGCCCACAGGACCATCAATTCCGCCGGCGAGCCCTTGATCGACAAGACCGTGGTGAGCGGCATCTTCGTGCTGGTGATGCTGACTGCCACCTTCGGGCCGATCCTGACCGGGCGTTTCAGCAAGGCGATTCAGCAGAGGGAATCGTCTCTCGTCGCAGAGCCGCCCCCTGAAACGGCACGATGAGGAGGGGTTTAGCCCGCTAGGACAAGCCTGGACGCGGTAGTCCGGCGTCCAGGCAGGCAGGCGCGGCCTGGAATGGCGGCCTTGATGCCTTCGCTAGACCCAGTTCTCAACGCGTAGCCCGTGGACGCGCCGAAATTCTCGCGCATTGTTCGTCACGAGACGGACCGCGAGGCTAAGCGCGTGAGCGGCAATTAAGAGATCCATCGATCCGATCGGCGTCCCCTTCTGTTCAAGTGTTGCGCGGAGTCGTCCATAGGCGGCTGCTGCGTCTCGGTCGAAAGATGCCACTTCGAGTGGAGAGAGAAACTGGGCGAGGGCGAGACGATTCTTCACGGCATGCCGGCTCTTACTCACGCCGTAATCAAGTTCTGCTACGGTGATGTTAGCCCGCATTATTCATAAACACTTCTGCTGCAATCGCCGATCCGCTGCTACGACGAGCCTTCGGCCGGCGGGCTCGCCCCTCAGACCCTCACCGTACTGCACGAGTACGCATCGGGGCCTCAGGGCTCCGCACACCGGTCTCGCGACGCGGCTCAACGATTTCGCGACGAACCGTTATGAATAATGCGGGCTGGAGATGCCGATGTCACCGACCGGATGTGAGAGGAACCGTTCGAGCACGGAAGGAGGGTGCTCCTTGATAAGATAGATGCAGATATCGGTATCAAGCATCAACTTCATGCGAAAGGCCGCTTCCGCTTTTGAACGGCAGGTTGCCTGCGCCCCTGCGCCATGAAGTCTGCAGTGAACTTCTTCAGACTGTCCATGAGCGGCGCCCACGAGAGTTTTTTCGGACGAATGACGAGAGTATTGCCGCGTTGCCGAATCTCGACTTCGTCGCCGTCCAGCTGGAACTCCCGTGGAATTCGGACAGCTTGACTATTCCCGCTCATAAAGAGCCGTGTTTTCTTTGTGGCCATGGGGGCACCCCCTCTATATCTTATGTATATACGCGATGATATACAGGTCCGCAGATTGAGTCAATCGATCGTCCGGCTATCGATATTCGCCTCAAACAGGTTGTTTGCAGCGACGGCTACCTCGCCTGTCCGAGCCCGCATTATTCATGAACGCTTCTGCTCCAATCGCCGATCCGCTGCTGCGACGAGCCTTCGGCCGGCGGGCTCGCCCATCGGACCCTCACCGTACTGCGCGAGTACGCATCGGGTCCTCAGGGCTCCGCGCGCCGGTCTCGCGACGCGGCTCAGCGATTTCGCAACGAACCGTCACGAATAGTGAGGGCTAGTTGCTGCCTGGCGGCTTCGACAATGCGCTCTTTCGTGAAGCCGAACTCCTTCTGCAATACTTTCAGCGGAGCCGACGCCCCGAATGTCGTCATCCCGATGATGCTGCCCGTGGGGCCGACGTAGTGTGCCCACCCGAAAGTCGAAGCCTGTTCAACCGATACGCGAGCCGTCACCGCCGGCGGCAGCACCTGATCGCGATAGGCTTGCTCCTGCTGCTCGAACAGTTCCCACGAAGGCATACTCACGACCCGAGCCTTCACTCCTTCGGACTTGAGCTGTTCGTAGGCTGCGACACAGAGTGAGACTTCACTGCCGGTTCCGATGAGAATCACATCAGGCTTGCCGCCGGCGGCATCGGCCAGGACATAGGCCCCCTTCGCTAAACCGGCCGCCGGGGCGTATTTCGTGCGATCCAGCGTCGGCACATCCTGCCGGGTGAGCATGAGCGCCACCGGCTCGTGATGCAGATTCATGATCACGCGCCAGGCTGCCACGACCTCATTCGCATCGGCCGGCCGTAGGACAATCAGCCCGGGCATCGCGCGCAACGAGGCGAGATGTTCGACCGGTTGATGGGTCGGCCCGTCTTCTCCCACGGCGATCGAGTCGTGCGTGAAAATGTGGATGACCGGCACTTCCATGAGTGCGCCGAGCCGGATCCCGCCTCTGGCATAATCACTGAAAATCAGGAATCCCGAACCATAGGCCCGGACCTTCACCAGGGCCATCCCGTTCAGAATCGCCGCCATTGCGTGCTCGCGGATCCCGAAGTGAAGATTGCGACCACCGGGAGTCTCGGCAGTGACATCGCCCGCCCCTTCAAACGTCAACCGCGTTTTGACCGAAGGGGCCAGATCCGCCGACCCGCCCATTAACCAAGGCACGCGCTTTCCCACCGCATTCAACACCTGCCCGGACGAGACCCGCGTGGCCAGGCCCTTGGCATCCGCCGGGAAGGCAGGCAGGTCCTTGTCCCACCCGTCGGGCAACTGCCGGTGTTGCATCCGGTACAATTCATCGGCCAGCTCCGGATACTTGGCCTTGTACTCTTTGATGCGCGTGAACCAGGCGCCGCGGAGCGTCTCCCCTCGAGCGCCGATCCCCTGCCGGAAATGCTCAGCGACGCCGTCGGGAATATGGAATGTGGCGTCCTCCGGCCATCCGTAATTTTTCTTGGTCTTTCGGATTTCCTCTTCGCCGAGCGGCTCTCCGTGAGCCGCCGAGGTGTCTTGTTTGTTGGGCGCCCCATACGCAATGTGGCTATCCACGATGATCAGCGTGGGCCGATCTGTCGTCTTCTGGAAAGTTCGGAATGCCCGCTCGAGCATCACGAGGTCGTTGGCGTCACCGACGCGGGTGACGTTCCAGCCATAGGCGATGAACCTTGTTGCGACATCGTCCGAGAAAGCCAGTGCGGTGTTGCCTTCGATCGTGATGTGATTGTTGTCGTAGATCCAGCAGAGGTTCGAGATGCCCAAGTGTCCAGCCATCGAGGCGGCCTCGTGAGAGATCCCCTCCATCATGTCACCATCCCCGCACAAGGCATAGACGTTAAAATTGATCATGTCGTCGAAGCCTGGCCGATTGAAATGCTCAGCCATCCAGCGGCCGGCCAGGGCCATGCCCACGCTGTTCGAAATCCCCTGCCCGAGCGGTCCGGTTGTCGTTTCAACGCCGGAGGTCCACCGGTACTCCGGATGACCGGGGCAGCGGCTTCCCAATTGACGAAACCGCTTGATGGCATCCAACGGCACCGACAGTTCACCGAGGGTTTCGTAATCTTTGCTCACGGCCTTCACCCCGGTGAGATGAAGCAGGGAGTACAGCAGCATCGAGGCGTGGCCGATGGACAGGACAAAACGGTCCCGGTTGGGCCAGATCGGGTCTTGCGGATCGAACCGGAGAAATCGCTGCCACAGGCAATAGGCCACGGGGGCCAAGGCCATGGGTGTCCCGGGATGGCCTGAGTTGGCCTGCTGAACGGCATCCATGGACAACGTGCGGATCGTATTGATGCAGAGTTGATCGAGCTGTTCACCTGTCATCGTAAGCCTTTCAGATTATGTGTTGTTGGCGGAACGAGGTATCAGCCCGGCAGGCGAAGCCGGCGGTAACGTCGGATCAACGCGTTGGTCGAGCTGTCGTGCCGGAGATCGGGATGCGTCCCGCTCGTCAATTCCGGCGTGATCCGTTTGGCCAGCACTTTGCCCAGTTCCACACCCCACTGGTCGAACGAGTTGATACGCCAGATCGTGCCCTGGACGAAGACCTTGTGCTCGTAGAGCGCGATCAACTTCCCGAACATGTCCGGTGTCAGTTGCTCGACCAGGATGGTATTCGTCGGGCGGTTGCCCGGAAACGTCCGGTGCGGCACTAGAGCCAGAGGCGCTCCTTCAGCCTCCACTTCCGCGGCCGTTTTGCCAAAGGCCAGCGCCTCTGTCTGCGCGAACAGATTGGACGCCAGCAGATCGTGATGTGGCCCCATGGGATTGAGCGACCGGCAGAACCCGATGAAGTCGCACGGGATCAACCGTGTGCCCTGATGGATCAACTGGTAGTACGCATGCTGGCCGTTGGTGCCGGGCTGTCCCCAAATGACCGGGCCCGTCTGGTAATTCACCACGTTTCCATCCCGGTCCACGCGCTTCCCGTTGCTCTCCATGTCGAGCTGCTGCAGATACGCGCTCAGCCGCCCGAGGTAATGGTCATAGGGCAGAATCGCCTGGGACTCGACTCCGAAGAAATTCACGTACCA
>JACAFD010000324.1 GCA_013388555.1 Nitrospirota bacterium
AATAAGATTTCGATAAGCCGGCGTTTGCCTGCGCGGAAGTGCCGCTGCACGCGCCCTCGCGCAAGACGGTGCAAGAGCGCGATCGGTTGTTGAGCCAGGAGTTGTTCGAGTTCTTGGGTCGTCATCTTTGTCTCGTTGATCGTGAAACGTGAAACGTGAAGCGTCCGAATCCGTGGACGAGATACGCTTCACGAACGACGAGCGACGTTGTCATGGCAATTCCTCCAGCACGCCACGGCGCAGGGCAGCAATGGCGCGCGAAGCTGCGTCTGCCAATCCTGGGTGTGTGGCCTTGAGCGTGTGCAGTTGTGACAGGAACTCCAAGGTTCGTGCTAGGAGGCGATAGATATCCCCTTCAGCCATCGTCGTGCTTTTGCAGAGACCAATCCAGGTCAGTGTGGGATCACCGATCCACCGTTCTGTCACTGCGGCAACGTCGGCCCGCAAGAGGGGTGGATCTTCATGTGGCGAGAGCGATCCGGCTAGTTTTCGAACTTGCCCAAGCAATGAGCCCAATCCTGAACTGACCCGAGGGAAGGCGCCGGGTCGATCGTCATCATGCGCGATGCTTGACATCACAGCGGCCAGCATCGCGGGATCGGCTCCGTTAAACGCATCAGCCCGGATCAATTCCGTGATAAGCAGCGAGTGATCGATGCGGATGAGCCTGGCCCATTCGCCGTCAGCTGTCAGGTGTGCTGTCGGAGTGAGATACCCGAACTGTTGCAGGACGTCGATCTTCTCCTGGAAACGGTGCCAGAGACTCGTGCGCAGGGCCTGGATCGATTTGAGATGGCGCTGCTGCTCCTGCCGAAGTTTAGACGCGCGGGGATAGTCTCTTTGACAGGCGGACCGCGAAGGGCAGGTCGGGCAGGCAAAGTCGCCCAGAGTTTGCACGATAGCGTCTGGAATCGGTTCATCATCCTTCGGAATCAGGATGGGAAGCTCTGGCAGCCTGCCGGGCAACTCTTCCAAGTGATGGAGTAATTCTTCCACGCTTTCCGGCGTGCACCAGGGATAGACCGGCGCGTCCACACAGTCGAGGACACGGTCGGATACTTCGGTCACTGTAGAGGCGGGAGATTCGGTAATCCCTCCGCCTAGACGCAGCGCCGTAATCATCGGGCTCTTCTGTCCCTTGCTGCGATATTGCCGCAAGACCACGCCTCGGCTGCGGCCGAACCCCACCACACGACCGGGAGTGAGAAAATGAAAGCGTGCGGCGACTTCCGGTGGCTCGTGCCTTCTGACCGGGGCCCGGTGTGATTTCTGCCGGCGGACCTGGTCGAAGGTTTGCCATTCTGTGATCCAGTCGGTGCAGACGCGTGGCCCGAACGGCTCCATCTGGTTGTGCAGATCGTCCAGCTTGCGTTCTAAAACCTCGGCGCGCTGGTTGAGCTGAAATTGTGCAAAGCTTTTGGCGAGAATCGGTTGGATTTGATCCAGGGGATGCGCTTTCAGGAGGTTGAGGACCATGGGATAGCTGATGAGAAATTGGCTGTTGATCGCTTCCGGATGGCCGGTGAAACCTTTGGTCAGTATATGAAGATCGATATACGGGGAAGGGGTCACGATGGCGAAGCCAACGAGATCTTTTCCCCGGCGTCCTGCCCTGCCGGCAATCTGCTGCACTTCGCCGATCGTCAAGTCCGTGAAGTCGCGAGACTTGCGAATGCTGGACTGCGTGATGATGACCGTTCGGGCAGGAAAGTCGACTCCTGCGGCCAGTGTGGTGGTGGCAAAGACGGCATCGAGGCAGCCATGACGCATCAGTTCTTCGACCGCGATTTTCCATGAGGGGAGATGGCCTGCATGATGCGCGGCTACGCCGATGCGCTGGACGGTTGGGATGAGTGGGTGATCAGCGATGCTGGGATATTGGGCGATCACCTTGTCCAGCACGGCGGCGATTGCTTGCTGACGAATCGGCGGGAGGAGGATGTGGCTGTGGTCAAAGGACTGCATCGCTTCGTCGCAGGCGCGACGCGACGTAAGGAACACAATGGCGGGGGTCAAATGCTTGTCGCGGAGAGCGATAATCAGATCAACCGGATGAATCGAGGGAGGCATGCAATTTCATTCCCTTTGCAATCACGACCAAGCCGGATTCGGTGACGGTAAATCGCTTGGCGTCGGCTCCCCGGTCATACCCGATTTCCGAGTTAGGCGGGATGATGACATCCTTGTCGATGATGGCCCGCCTGATCCGGCTGTGTGCGCCGATGACGACGTTTTCCATGATGATCGATTCACGCACGTCCGCATTGTCCTGGACACGGACGTTCGGCGAAAGCACTGAGTTCTGCACCCGGCCACCGGAGAAGATGCAGCCGCCGCAGACGATGGAATCCAGGGCCACGCCCATCCTGCCGCCCTGATAGTCTTGCGCGAAGACGAATTTCGCCGGTGGATATTGCCCTTGGTAGGTTCGAATCGGCCAGTGCTGGTCGTAGAGATTGAAGAGGGGATCCACCGCGACGAGATCCATGTTCGCTTCCCAGTATGCGTCCAATGTTCCAATATCCCGCCAATACTTCACGTCTTTCTTATTCGCGTCGACAAACTTGTAGGCGTAGATGCGACGATCTCGAATCATTTTTGGCATGATGTTTTTCCCGAAGTCGTGACTACTGCCTTCCCGGGCGTCGTCAATCAAGTACTCGCGGATGACATTGGTGTGAAAGAGGTAGATGCCCATCGAGCCAAAGGCATGGGTTGGATCGTGGGGAATCGACGGAGGGTGAGCCGGTTTCTCGATGAAGTCCGTAATCCGGAAATCTTCATCCACGCCGATCACGCCGAATCGATGGGCCTCTTCGATCGGAATATAGATCGCGCCGACCACGGCATCGGCGCCTTTGGCGATAAGCCAATGGAACATCTCCATATAGTCCATCTTGTAGATATGGTCGCCGGCGAGGATGAGCACATAGTCAGGTTGTTCGCTGTCGAGCAGGAACAGGTTTTGATAGACCGCGTCGGCGG
>JACAFD010000085.1 GCA_013388555.1 Nitrospirota bacterium
ATTGAACATTCGCCTTTAGGTATCTGCGGGGTCGGCATCCAACTCCATATTCCAATAGAAGTAGTCACGCCAGCTGTCCGGCGTGTTTCGAATCCCGATGGTAATGGTCACAATAGGATTCCAGCGCGGCTTCACCGGCTTTTTCAAGAGTCGCATCCCGGCTTCCTCTGGTGTGCGTCCGCTCTTCTTGTTGTTACAACGCCAGCAGGCGGTCACGATATTTTCCCAGGTCTTCCGCCCTCCCTTGGCGATAGGAACGACGTGATCGAACGTCAGTTCCTCGGTCCGGAACTTGTGACGACAGTACTGGCAGGCATAGCCATCTCGTGTAAAGATATTGATGCGGGAAAATTTGACCGCCCGGTGGGCATCTTTGAGCCGCACCAGTTTGAGAAGCCGCATCACTGAAGGAAGCTTAAAGGAGATCGACACCGCATGGACCTCTCGGTCATAGACCTCGAGGACTTCAACTTTACCCTGCCAAAGAAGCGCAATCGCCTTTTGCCAATGGACGACCCGCAGGGGTTCGTAGGTCGCATTGAGCAGAAGGGTCATTTCCATAGAACAACCTCATCGCAACCGAGGCTCCTTGTGTGGAAGGGCCTAGGTATAGTATTCAATCTCGTAGCTTCTCTATGCCATAAGACTTGGTCGAAATCAAGCCAGAGGCCGGTCCTCTGAATGTACCTATTCTCTCGGCTGTCCAGCTTACAAGAAGGATCAGCGCCATGCCCATGTTTTTCACCGTCGCGACAGTTGAAGAACTCCCACCGGGAACCGGGCGTACTGTGGAAGTCCAAGGAGTCTGGATTGCGCTGTTCAATGTTGACGGATCTTACTACGCCGTGGACAATACCTGCCCGCACGCAGGAGGACCGCTCGGAGAAGGCCATCTGGATGGTTGCGTTGTCCAATGCCCATGGCATGGATGGCGATTCAATGTACAAACAGGACAGCGACCGGAAAATCCGGACATCACAGTCGCCTGTTGCATGGTCCGGATTGAAGGAAATCAGGTGCAGGTGGCGCTGCCTGAGAACTTCACTTAGCCAGATCTGTCTCGGATGTTTGGTTGAACGTAGCTAACCAGATGAACCAGACAGACGAAACAGACCACTTTTTCAGATCCTGCTATTCCGGCTTTTTAGGTGTAATCCCATCTGCAGGGAGCGACGCGGCGTTGACCTTCTTCAACGCAAGATCGGCATGCCAGATGAATTCCCGCTCGAACCACTGGCCGGTCACTCCTTGGTCCCGCAGCTGAACCCGGATCTCGTACAGATCTCCCTCCAATTGTTTGACTCGCCACTCGCCCAACCGCGCCACTCGATTGCGTTCGCTCATGGAGCGCACATGCTCCGTCATTGCCTGGAGAATCGTGGGATAGCCTTGAGCCTGATGGGTTTGCACCAGCCCGAGAGCCTCGGCGGCCCGACTATCTGCGATAGGATTCGGCGGCGGAGGCATCATCCAAAGGTAATAGAGCACGCCCGACACAAGCAATGCCAGAGCCGTATAGCGAACGACCTTTACCATCGTGAACGAGACAGGCGCGAAACCGCCTGAGGATTGATTCGGTGGCATGGAGATCCTATGAACAATGATCGATGGAGGATTCGACCCCGCGCATGATCGCGCCGCATCTTAGGAAGAGCGCCGGCGCGATGTCAATTCATTCCAGCCGCAGACAATCCGATGAATCGCATCCGACGCAGCTTGTGTGCGCGAAAGCGGTTATGTTACAAATACCGCTCTCGCAAGATGCTGAAAAAATCCGCCAGCATCGTTCTCGGTTCGTCAAAATCCTCAACGTACCCCTGAGGGTACGCCTCCGGTTTTGACTCGCCTGCGGCCTTGCTGGACGATTTTTTTGAGCATCTTGTAGGTTCTGTTCTATCATCCCAGACAGGCAGACCCCTGAATTTCCGAAAGGCCTATATCCTCAGGACACTACATAGCAATGAAATTTTTTCTCTACGGGGATCACCTCAACCCCACCCAACTCAAACGCCGCGCGCCGGAGCATCAATTCCTCCTGCGGGCCACTCTCCCCGAACACACGATCAAATTCTGCCGATGGTCGTCGCAATGGCGCTGCGGCCTCGCCAGCGTAACTCCGTCACCGGGAGAACAGGTCTGGGGGGCGGTCTTTGAAGTGACCGACGAAGATCTCAAGCTGATGGACCTCTTCGAGGAAGATGTACCCCCAAACGCCTTCCGCCAGGTTCAAGTCACTGTCCTGACAGAAACCGGGGAGAAAATGCTCGTGACGACCTACGCCGCCACGCCGATCGGAAAGTTTAAACCGAAAGCGCATTACCTCGACTGGGTCATGAAGGGCCTCAAACATTGGAAGCTTCCGAATGAATGTATCGAGCAGTGGCAATCCTATAGACCAGAATGAAGCAGGGAAACAGTCAGCTGTGAGCGATCAGCATTCCCAAGGTTCAAGAATTTCTCCATCTGAGCTGACGGCTGGTAACAGCCTCTGACAGCTCGCAACCAACGAAGGAGCACCATGCCAAAGCCGAAACATCATATCGTCGTCTGCACGAACTCCCGCCCTCCAGGCCATCCAAAACCTTCCTGTGGGAGTGCCGGAGCAGCCTCCCTTCTCATGGCCTTTAACATGGGACTTATGCAGAAGGGGGTGACACCGGGCGAGGTCCTCGTCAGCGGCTCCTCCTGCCTTGGCCCCTGCGAGCAGGGACCGACCGTCGTCGTCTATCCGGACGCCACCTGGTATTCCAAAGTCACAGAAGCCGACGTGGCAACCATCATTGATGAACACATCAAAGGCGGGAAGCCGGTCGCGAAGCTGAATCCGGACGCGGTGTGGAAGTAGAAGTAGCGTTCAGCCCTCAGCACTCAGCAGTCAGTCAAACAAAAAGCTGACGGCTGAAAGCTGATCGCTGATAGCTATTCTGAGTCGAATCATGAGCACCGCTGCAACCCATCACGAGCACAAATCCCACGCGCCCAGTTCCATCGGGTGTATGGTGATTACCTGTAGCGACACGCGGACACTTGAGACCGATACGAGCGGGCAACTCATCCGTAAGCTCCTCGAAGAGCAGGGCCATACAGTGGCGGCGTATCATCTCGTCAAAGACGAACCGGCCCAGATCAAGGATCGTATTCAGGAAGGCCTGTCGAACAAATCGGTCCAGGCCATCATCATCAATGGAGGCACCGGCATCTCGAGTCGGGATTCAACCTTTGAAGCGGTCGACGCAATGCTGGAGAAGCGGTTGGTGGGATTCGGCGATATCTTCCGCTACTTGACCTACCAGGACATCGGTTCCCCTGCCATCATGAGCCGAGCCACCGCCGGTATCATCAAAGGCCGCGTGCTCTTCTCTACCCCCGGCTCCGAAAACGCCGTCAAACTGGCCATGGAGAAATTGATCCTTCCAGAGCTAGGCCATCTAGTTAACG
>JACAFD010000315.1 GCA_013388555.1 Nitrospirota bacterium
CGCGAAGCTCGTAGCGGCTGAAGAGCCACGGCACAAGCGCGGCGATCATGACCCCGACCAGCATGACCGGATGCATCATGAACTCACGCCCGGGCTCAACAAGCGCCTTTTTCGCAATCTCGTACGCGGTGAGAAAAATGAACAACGCCACAATGATCGCCGACACATTCTCAACCTTATACAATCCATAAGGAAACGCACCGGACTTCCGCTGCGAGAGCTTCAGTCCAATCAGCACCGCCGCCGAGGCGGCCAGATCCGCCAGGTTGTGCACCGTTTCAGCCATGAGTGCGAGGCTGCCCGAGTACGTCGCCATGACGAGATTCAGCCCGAGCAAGAAGACGTTGACTAGAATCGAGTACAGAGCAACCCGCTCAGTAGGCGGTGTTGTCAGCTTACTATCACCCAACGAGAGCGATGCGGAGCTTGTCATAGCCATCTCCCTCGTGTCGATCCGAGCATCCCGATGCGCGCATGAACGGCAAGAAGAGTCCTGTCACGGATTCTATGGCGCTGATGCCTGAGGCTCTGGGCAGGCATTCGAGAGCGTCACCACCATCACGACATCTCCTGCTTGCGCCGCCTGCTCGAAGGGTTCTTTCAGACTGATGAACACCGCCTCGTCATCTCCGGTCACCAGCGTACTCATGTCCCCGGGCCGGACTGCCAATCCATGCGCCTGAAAGACGTGCAGCGCTTGCTCAATGACCGGCGACACGTGTGCCTGGCGAAGCGGGTAGAGGCTGACCTTCGCTGAAATACCGATCATAGCTCCTCTCCTGTTTTTCGTCGGCCAGCTGCAACGCCAACCCGATGAAGCCGCCCCAAGGCACTGGCAGGTCCGGAAGGCGTGGAATCGGCCAGAGGGTGGTTCTCCATTGCACAGACCGGAGTCGTGCCTTGGCCGCTTGCATGACTAACCGCTTCAACTCTCCAACGGAAATGAAGTGCGCGGCTCGCCACAGGCTCTTCCCGGAAGCCCGATATCGAAGACCTAGGACACTCCGGGAGTTGAGAACACCCAGGATCAGTCCCTGCCGTCCGACTCGAACGGCTTCTTCCAACGCACGAACCGGGTTCTCCACAAATTCAAGAGTCGTGATCAAGACCACAAGATCGACACTGTGCTCCGCAAAGGGGAGCGCCAGGGCATCACCTCGTACGCATGCCGGGCTTACGAGGCGGCGGGCTTCCAACAACATAGGCCAGGAGGAGTCGAGCCCGACCACTTTGAGCCCACGCTCGGCCAACCAACGAGTAAAGTGACCTGTCCCGCAGCCAACCTCCAAGGCAGTCCGCGCATCCGGAAACTGAGCCACGAGCTTCACGAGCAGCCGTTTCTCCAGCACATCGGCATCGAGTCCCGATCCCGCATACCAGTCCTCGTAGCGTGCTGCCACCGAGGGATCAGCAAAAGGGTTGACGACGTTCGAGATCATGGGACGCTGTCCTCAGAAAGGCCGGGTTCCTGGATAGCCCGACATAGAGCATCCGGTGACCGGAAGGAACGGTACCAACGTATGAAGGTATTCCGCACGCCGAGCACCTCGTGCTCGGATAAACGATCGCGAGCCTCGGGGCCCAGTCCATCACCCGGTCGCCCGTGACAGCACAGACAATGTTGCTGATAGATCGTTTGCCCTTTCTTCGGATTGGGCGGTCGCCTTTCCGCGATGGCCCAGGAACTAATTAGAATCCTCGACAACACAGTGATTACCAGGATACGTACCCTCAGATGCCTCACTCACTATTATCAGTGCCGATTGCGCTCCTGCCTCAGAGAAAGAAACTTATCTTTTCTACCCACCGCGGAAATACTGAGCGGCACTCGGTCATCTTACGATATTCTGAGCATTTGACAGTTGGAGAGATTGCTCGCAGATGATGAGCAAGTCGTATACCAAAAAGATAGTCTGCGCGACTGTCTGATGAGGGCAAATGAAAACTTCTGGTTGCTGAAAGAAAAGCAAGCTCAGTAGCTGCGATACTGATGTAAGCAAGTCCCACTTATAGCAGGGCTGGGCAAACTCCACATGAAAATGTGCTGCGAAACGCCACAGTCATTTCTATCTGATGGGGGCAGATAGGGATCGAACCAAGTCCGAGGCATTGACCGCGTTGGCAACGACGTACTCGCTCCCACCTGGGTCCGGCCATGAGAAGATTGCGGGACCCCACCAGGCACAGGGCTAAAAGATCGTCTCGCGCCTCATCGCCTCTACTGCGTAAAGGATCACCCGCGGTATGCGATTTGACGGAGTAAATGTTCCGGACCAAGAATTGCTCAAAGCGGCGCGACCCTCAACGCCAAACGCGAAATGCGATGCCTCACCCGTATACCTTTCACCTTCGTTCTGCTGACATTGCACTCCGACAGCGCAGCCAGCAGTGGCGGAGGCGGAGCCGAAGCTCAGAGCATCCGGATAACGGTCGTGTTCAACAACGTGCCCCACAGACCTGACCTTACGACAGCCTGGTGCGACAACTTCTTCAATAGCGGCCTTGGGGCGGTGATAGAACGGACTTGAGCAATTGGGCTTCGCCGGGCTCAGAGGTAATCAACAACGCGCGGTCACGGCCTGTGCCGACTCAGGTCGTCGATCCCTTCGAGGTAGGCGCGGAACGCGGCCTTGAGTTCAACTGAGATATGAACCGCTCAAACAGACGAGCAGGCATGCCAGGTCCAACATATACCCGGGCGGCATTGGCCACGACAAAGACGGAGCTGATGTGGTGCAAGAAGGCTGCAAGCACGGGGTTGAGAAAACCGAGCGTGGCTAGCATCAATCCCACCGCATTAAACGAAATGGCCCAGGCATAGTTTTGTCTGATGACGATTGCCATCTTGCGGCTGATCTTGAGAAGCGTGAGGAGATCGCCCGCATCGTCACCCAGGATCACGATGTCGGACGAGGCGATCGCCAGAGTGACATTCCTATGCCCGCCGATGGCGATGCCAACGTCGGCGGCGGCCAAGGCAGGCGCGTCGTTAACCCCGTCGCCGACCATGGCAACCTTGCCCCGCACTTGCATCTGCCTGACCAGATTGGCCTTGTCCTCGGGCTTGCAGTTGAAGCGGTACTCGTCGGCGCCGATAAGGTCGGCCACCCGTTTGGCTTCTGATTCTTCGTGATCGCCGGTCGCGACAATCACGCGCTCAATCCCCTGATCGCGGAGGGCCGCAGCCAGATTCCCCATCGCCGCGCGCACGACGTCCTGCACGACGATGACCCCTTTGACCTCCCCGTCGAGAGCCAGCCAGATGGCGCGGCCGCTGTATTCCACCGCCGGAAGGTGGAGCCCGAGCGCCTGCAACGTTTCGGGACTCCCGATCAGCACCTCATGACCTTCCACCCGTGCTTTGACCCCGCGCCCCGGGAGATCCTCGGCCTCGCTCACGGCTTTGAATCGAGTGATGCCTTGCTCCCTGGCACAGGTCATGATGGCCCGCGCCAACGGATGACTGAATCTGGTTTCGACGGAGGCGGCGATGTGAATCAATTCGGTCGCCTCGATCGCAAGCGGAATCAGACGGCTGACCTTGGGCTCGGCCATCGTGACGGTGCCTGTCTTGTCGAGAATCACGGTCTTGACCGCCTGAAGGGTCTCCAAAGGTTCCCCGCCTCGGGCCAGAATATTGAGCCGTGCCGAGCGCCCGATGCCGGATGCGAAGACGGTCGGCGTTGCAAGAGCCCAGGCGCAGGGGCACAACACCGCAAGGGCGGTAGCCATGACATCCAGGCTCCCTGTCACGAACAGCAGCACAAACGAATATCCGCTGACACCCAAGAGCAGAAACTGGACAAACGTATCAGCCTTCCTCTGCAACGCCGGTTTTGCCAGCAAGCTCGTTTCGATCTCCGCTGCGATCACCGCAAGAAAGGACTCGTCGCCGTTCTTGGCGGCGCGCACCTCCAGCGGAGCCGAAAGATTGAGCGTCCCGGAAATCACCTCGTCGCCGGAGACCTTGTACACAGGAAACGGTTCGCCGGTGACAAATGATTCGTCGACCGAGGATCGTCCTTCGACCACATGGCCATCGACGGGAATCACGGTGCCCGAGGGTATGATGAGCAGATCCTCCTGCTTGACCGCTTTGACCGGAACTTCCCGGATGGCATCGCCCCGGTGCAGCAGGGCGGTTGTTTTGGTCTGAGTGACGAGACTCTCGATCTTCTCGCGGTTCCTGCGGATGATCGTGAAGGAGAGGTAGAGGCCGAACCCGATGAACCAGGCCACCAGCGCCCCGCTGAGCGGCTTACCGTCGATCAGCGTAACGGCCATCACCAGCACAATAAGCAGTTCGGCCGACACCTGTCGCTGCAGGAACAGCGTTTTCAGCAATCCATATGCATACAAGGCCAGGCAAAACAGATAGAAGGGCACCCCCAGTTGGTAGAAGAAGGGGATGCCAAACAGGGAATCGATGGCCAGAAGGATGACCGGGATGAGTGCCGCAAGAAGCCGAAGCAAAAAGATATCCCCGCAAGGGCTGATGCGGAGAATCATCTGGTCCAAGTACTTGAACAAGGCTTCGCCGCGCAAGGCATCACCTTCAATCTGTGTCATATAGCTTCACGCAAGCCACGATACGATTCCAAGACACAAGGCTTGTCGGCCCGAAAGTCGATTGAGCCACTAGTTCCACGTTCTTCTACTGTGGCCTTGTGATCTTGTGGCAGCCACCATAGACCGTTTCTGCTATGCTGCCCCGCATCGCGTAAGTCATACGATGGACTCACTCCCGGCCTCCTACATCTCAGTGGTCATTCTCGCCTTCCTGTCAGGCGCCACGACCCTCATCGGCGTCACACTCGCCATAGCCCTTGGCGAGAATCCCAAAGGAATGGCGATGGGTATTGGATTCTCAACCGGCATCATGGTCTTGATTTCGCTATGCGAAGTGGTGCCGGAATCCTTGAGGATTGCGGGGCTCGGAGCCACGAGCCTTTCGGCTGGCCTGGGGAGCTGGACTGATTCTTGCCCTGCATGTCCTTATATCGCCATTCACAATATTCCCGAGGAGTTCGCGATGGCAGTGCCAGTCGTCGCCATCAAGAACCGAGCACTCCTGTTCAAGGCAGCAATTCTATCGGGACTCGCAGAGCTGGCCGGCGATATTCTTGGCTTGATGGCGGTGCATCTGAATCCCGCGCTCAACCCGTTCTTTATGGCCTTCGCTGCCGGTACAATGGTCATAGTCTCCTTCTTCGAATTGGTTCCACTGGCCAGGAAATATGGCAGAATGGGATCCTTCGCACTGGGCGTTGCCGGCAGTGTGCTGGTCTACTTGACCTTGCACGCGCTAATTCCGCATGAAAGGAGTGAGATCCCATGGCTTTTCATCCCTACCGCACGATGACCGAGGCGGTGAAAGGGCTCCAGGAGCGCGGATTCACCACAAACTTTGAGTTTGCCGACAGGCTCGTTCACGATGTGAGCAGCAGACGGACCTTCCGGGCCGACGAACTCACGATCATTGAGCACCACCGCTTCGAAGGAAGCTCGGACCCGGACGATTCGTCCGTCTGCTACGCATTGGAAGCCCAGGGCGGCACCCGAGGGGTCTTGGTCGATGCCTACGGGGTCTATGCAAACCCCGAGGTGAGCGAGTTTCTGACTCATGTGCCCATCCATGAAGAAAATTAGCGTGACTGGGGCCAGCCGGACACGGGCAACAAGATGGCGATCCCCCCTCTCGAGCGAAACGATCCCGGCACGAGTCCCGCAGCATGGGCATACGAAATGCTCCTGTCCGATCCCAACGCATCTGAATCCAAGAGGCCGATTTTCCGCCGGATATGACTCCCTCGTCGCTGGGACATGTGCGTGAGCCTACTATCCAGCTTCTGACGTCTCAGGCGCTGGCAATCCGATCACATCGAACAACTTGTTCAGCAGATGCGCGGTCAGCGTCGCATCGCCCAAGGCGGTGTGCCGAGCCGAAGAAGCGGACTCTATGCCGAAATGAGCAAGGGCCTCGCCAAGGCCGGCGCTCGCCACCGGCAGCCGGCCGGCCAGATACAGAAATCGAAGCAGGCTGGCCGTATCAAGCACCCGGTGCGAGAAATAGGGCTCGTGGCTGAGTCCGGCTGCCCCGTACAAGCGACCAAGGAAACCGATGTCGGCGTGGAGATTGTGCCCCGCGAGGATGATCTTCTCACGCCCTGGCAACGGGCCGAAATGTCTGGCAAGAAAGTCATGAAACTGGTGCACCGCATCCGAAGGCTGACAGCCGTGCTCCTGCAACCATTGGATATCGATCTTGTTGACTGCCATCGCCGCAGGCTCCGTCACAATCTCCATTTCTCGGACGAACACTTCGAATGAATCGATGATCTGACGGTCCTGCCAGATGACGGCGCCCAGCGACAACACGCTGTGTCTGCACGGATCGAGTCCCCCCATCTCCATATCGAAAACTACGAGTCTGGCCATGAGTCACAAACCCTTAGATCTCCGATAACTGCGGCCACAGGCGAAATCGAAATTACTGCCAGCCCTCAGCTTTGTTGTTGCCCTGCGGCCGAGTCGGTCAGGCACCGACGGGATCGTAGATGATCAAGATGGTCGCGCCGGTGGCGGTGGTTATCGACGCCACATCCGCCTGTTTCGGCAGCAACCGGTATGACCCTTGTTCAAAGGTCCTGCCA